>DAINRK010000033.1:0-17028 GCA_036741855.1 Anaerolineales bacterium | reverse complement strand
CGCCTGTGCCTTGGCGCGTGATTCAGCAAGTCCGCGTTCGACGAGCAACACATCCAAACGAATCTTTGGCATGGGAGAATTGTAATTCGGGAATCGAAAGTCGTGACCGGCGAAACTGGGACAAATCTCGAACATCGTAAGGTAAAATTATCTTATGCTTAGAGCTCTCATCAAAACCATGCGCCCTCGCCAATGGACGAAAAACGGCTTCATATTTTTTGCGCTGATCTTCGATAAACAATTATTTTCGCCTGGGCCATTTTTACGGACACTCGAAGGGTTCTTTTTATTCTGCCTGATCTCCAGCGCCGTGTATTTATTCAACGACATTGCTGATATTGAAGGCGACCGTCAGCACCCCGAAAAGAAAAATCGTCCGCTTGCATCCGGGGCACTTCCTGTCGGCATTGCGTTTGGCGCAGCGGTTGTTTTATCACTAGTCGCGTTGTTAGTTGGTTACTTGCTGGCACCGGTTTTCGCGGGGATCCTTGGCATTTACCTCACACTCAACATCCTTTACTCGCTCTGGTTAAAACATATCCCCATTCTCGATGTATTGATTATTTCTTCCGGCTTTGTCCTCCGTGTGGCTGCAGGTGTGGCGCTGATTACAGTGGAACGGTTCTCTCCCTGGCTATATATGATCACAATCCTGTTCTCTCTTTATATTGGGTTGGGCAAACGCCGAGCAGAGATGAATCTGCTCGAGCAGGGCGCCGGCGCGTATCGCAAAGTGCTGGATGGATACACCATTCCACTGCTCGATCAATACATCACGATTGTCTCAGGCATGACCATCATCGCTTATTCTCTTTACACTTTCTCAGCGCCCAACCTGCCTGTCAATCACAGTATGATGCTCACGATTCCATTCGTAGTGTATGGCATTTTTCGTTATTTACAACTCATACAAACAGGGCATGCCGCGGGTGCACCGGATGAAGTCGCGCTTAAAGACCGTCCCTTACAGGTCACAGTGTTATTGTGGGGATTGGCTGTGATTGCTGTGTTTTATTTATCGTAGAGCGAGATACGCAAAGCGTCTCGCTCAACTATATGACTACAGCATCTGCCCCCGGCAAGATTATCTTATTCGGTGAACACGCGGTCGTCTACGGGCGACCCGCATTAGCTGTCCCTGTCACCCAGGTGCATGCGGATGTAGAAGTCCTGGACTCCGATACCGCTGGGATTTGGATCGATGCCCTGGATGTCGACCTCCACACTGAGCTGAATGCGCTTCCTTCTGACCATCCAGTCGCTTCCGTTATTCATAACTTTCTTTTCCTCTCCCGCATTTCTCCGTTTCCGAATCTCAACATAAAAATTTCCTCGACAATCCCTGTCGCCTCCGGGCTTGGCTCCGGCGCGGCAGTGACGGTAGCACTTACTCGGGCGTTATCATCCCATCTCAATCATGAGATGAATGAGGAGGAAATCAACGCGTTTGCCTATGAAATCGAAAAACTCTATCACGGCACACCCTCTGGGATTGATAATACCGTAGTCACTTATAACAAGCCTGTTTATTTTGTAAAAGAACAACCCATTGAAGTAATCAAAGTAGGAAGACCTTTTACCATTGTCGTTGGCGATACGGGAATTTCCGCACCGACAAAAGAATCCGTTGCCGATGTGCGCCAGTTGTGGATGAAGAACACGAAGCGCTTCGAGGTGATATTCGATGAAATCGCCGACATTTCCTTTTCTGCCCGCCGCGTCATCGAGGAAGGATGGATCGAAATGCTTGGCACATTGATGGATGAAAATCACGCGCTTTTGCAGGAATTGACAGTCTCCTCCCCTGAACTGGACGAACTCGTTTTAGCCGGGCGAAGTGCTGGGGCCGCGGGAGCGAAGCTCAGCGGAGGCGGACGCGGCGGCAACATGATCGCGCTGATTGAAGGCAACCGAGCACAGAATATAGCCGATGCCCTCCTATCCGCGGGGGCAAAACGAACGATCATTACAAAGGTATTATGAAATGGATCGCGCCTATTCTGGCGTATCTTGCGGTGATCATTGGATTATTCTGGTTTCGTGATGCATGGGGCGCACTGGTAGGATTCCACCTTTCCATCATGGTTTCCCTTTTCTATGCAAAGCCGAACATACCTGTTGCGGTTCTTTTTAAAAGTACGAAGACAAGGTGGATACTCTTCAGCATTCTCTTGTGCGGAAGCAGTGGGGTCAGTTTATATTTTCTCTGGCATCGATTTGGAATTGCACTCAACATCTCTGAACAAACCATGTCTCTTGGATTAAGCCCTCACAACTGGCTTTTCTTCATTGCATATTTTGCCTTAGTCAACCCGTTCATCGAGGAATATTTCTGGCGCGGCTACCTCGGGGACGCCACCTATCACTTTACCATTTCTGACGCGATCTATGCTGGCTATCATGCACTGGTCTTGATTGGCAAGGCACATTTGAGTTCCATCATGTTTTGTATTGCCGTGCTTACGTTCGCGGGTTGGCTTTTGCGACAAATCGCGCGTGAAGACCATGGTCTGCTCGCTCCTACGCTGGGTCACATGTCTGCAGATTTCATGATCCTTGCTGCTGTGTATTTGAGGATGCAAAATTATTGAATTGGGGAAAGATTAGATGTAATTCTCTAATCTCCAGTCTTCAAATCTGGTGCTATAATTTTGATCATGAAGAAGTTCCTCGCTCGACCACCCTGTTAAGTCTTCTCTGAACGGACATCGTTCGTTCGCAAGGCCCGATGGGCCTGTTTTGTATTTTCCCTAGCCTGTAAAAAACCTACCCCTGATGATCTTGATGGCGCCTGACGAAGGCGCATCTTCGCGTTAGCCTATCGTGCGCGTGGTCCGCCCAATCCATTCTGTCTCAATCAATTCACACGACAGAATGGAGGTTTCTTATGGAAACAATTCGGGGCAGAATGTCCCGTGAGATAGGCCCGACAGAATTATCGGAACGACTTGCAGACTACCAAAATATCACGCTCGATCTTGGCACAGGTGATGGACGCTTTGTGCGCTGTATGGCAGAAAAACATAAAGATAGATTTTTTATCGGCCTGGATGCCTGCCGTGAGAATTTACGCGCCAACTCACTCAAAAAATTGCCGAATGCACTGTTCGTTATTGCCAGCGCGCAGGCTTTACCTTTTGAACTGAATGGACTTGCATCTTACATCACCGTCAACTTCCCATGGGGCAGTCTTCTTGAAAGTTTGTTGAACAATGACGCCGATTTGCTCAATGGGCTTTTGGCGATTACGAGTCGCTGTGCAGCGATGGACATCCATTTGAACGGAGAGGCATTGTCAACAGCAGGTTGGACACTGGAAGCGGGTGCAGATCAGATCGAGAACAATTTGAACGCTTCTGGCTGGAGAACGAAATCAAAGTCCTGCATGGATGAACATATTTTGCATTTCATGCCGACGACATGGGCAAAACGTTTGGCATTTGGACGCGATCCACGCGCGATTCAATTGAGTTTTCGAAGAGAATAAGATAGATTAGACCCTAAAGGTTTTTTAGCTAACTTTCTTGATAGATATAGAGGTCAGCAAACCTTTAGGATCCAATATAGTTACAACCCGATCAATTTTGGTCCGATCAACCTGCGGTGCGTGGCGCGCATGCATGCATCCATCACGACTTGCAATCCCGCGTCACGCGCCTTTTGCGCGGCCTCTTCATGGACAATGCCTTCCTGCATCCACACTACCTTCGCACCAATTTTGATGGCTTCATCCACAACAGGTGGCACATCTTCGGGTCTACGAAAGACTTGGACCACATCTACTTTTTCAGGTATGGAAGATAAATCCGGGTACGCCTTTTCATCCAAAATCTCATCTGCGGTTGGATTTACAGGAATAATTCGATACCCCTGATCTTTCAGATAGGAAACGATCCAAAAACTTTCCTTTTGTTGATTGGAAGATAACCCAACACTTGCTATGGTCTTTGCCGCCGAAAGAATTTCTTTCATCATCTGATCATTATTCATGATTGCTTTCTCCTTTAATTTGCTTTGGCAGTATAACCTTGAACCTGGTTTTCCCAGGCTTTGATTCGACCAGCAAGAGTCCGTGATGACGATTTGCGACAATATCATGCGAGATATGTAAGCCCAGGCCTGTTCCCTTGCCAGGCGGCTTGGTCGTAAAGAACGGGTCATAGATGCGCGCCTGAATATCTTCGGGGATGCCTGGACCGTTATCCGAAATTTCGACTACAACTTTATTATCTTCCGCATAAGTCCGTAGGGATATTTCTCCTTTGCCGTTCATCGCGTCAATAGCATTGTCAATGATGTTCGTCCACACTTGATTCAGTTCACTGGCGTAGGCTTCGATGCGCGGCAAGTCGGAAGAATATTCGCGTTTTATTGTCACGCCTTTCTTAAGTTTGTGCTGCATGATAACGAGCGTATTTTCCAATCCCTCGTGAACATCCACTTCGAGCAGAGGCGCCTGATCGAGATAGGTATAAGACTTCATGGCATGGACGATCTGCGAAATCCGTTGTACGGTTTCCTGAACTTCGAACAACGAACCGATCGCCAGGCATCCTGTTCCCAGCCATTGGATGGATAGATCGAAAAAGGCCGTGCTTTTCAAGCGTTCAAGCGACTCGCCATTCCAGCCGAACCTGACCATCGCCGGCGCAAACTCCCAAGCCGAATCTATATTATTAGATTCCAGCCAGGTCTGAAGTTGATCTACCAAATCAATCCGTTCCAAAGCGTTAAGTTTGAGCGGTGCAGAAAAGTGACTTAATGCTTCATTCATGAACTGTCTGAGCCAGTCGCTTTGGTTTTCCTGAAAAGCTGTAGCTATGATTTGATGCGTTAAGACCAGCCATTTCATTAGGATTTTGTTGAGTTCCGCTGCGCTCCGTTGGGCAGCAGCAGCAGGGTTATTCAGTTCATGAGCAAGCCCGGCACTCATTGTGCCTAGGGCAGCCATCTTTTCCTGCTGATGAAGCAGGGACTCGTTTTGAGTCAATCGCGCAATCACCCAGTGCAGAACCGCTATTGCAGCGGTGGAACTGGATAACAATAACTTTTCAAAAGCATCCTGTGGAATACGTAACGTTTCGCTGTCAGTCTTTGAGATGATTGTCGCGTTGCGTGGAGCGCGTGAAAGCAAAGCCATTTCGCCGACAACGTCACCCGGGTTCCTCACATCGATCTTGATCAGTGACTGTCCCGTTTGTTTTTGTATCTCAAACTCACCATTCAGAATCACGTAGGCAGAGTCGCCCAGGTCACCTTGCTTGATGAGGATATCGCCTGCGCGCAGCGAGACAGGCTCAGCCATATCCATGAGTCTTTTTAGCTCTTCATCAGAAAGGCCTTGAAAGAGGGGAGATTTGCGGAGGTCGTTGAGGTTCACAACGTCTTCAAATATTCCTTGATCAATGCATGGGCAATCGCGCCCTCACCCACCGCAGATGCAACACGGTGATTCGTTCCATAGCGCACATCGCCAGCCGCGAAAATGCCTGGGATGCTGGTCTCCAACAGATACGGGTCCCGTTCAAGGGCCCAGCCTGAAGGCGGTTTTTTATCGACCATTAAATCAGGACCGGTAAAGATATATCCTTTCCCACTGCACAACACCAGATCAGCAACGATCTGGCTTTGCGGCCTCACCCCGATGAATACGAACAACGCAGATGCATCCAGTGTTTGCGATTCCCCGCTCTTCGTATTTTTGATGACGATCTGCTGCAGAGTATTGGTACCTTTTACTTCCAGCAAATCAGTATTCAACAAAATTTCGATTTTCTGGTTATCGTTCATCGCATCCACAAGGTATTTAGAAGCAGTTGGCTCAGGACCGCGAATCAATACTGTTACCTTGCTTGCAAAGCGGCTGAGGTACATTGCTCCCTGTGCGGCAGAATTCGCGCCGCCAACAACAAACACATTTTGATCCTTATAATGCATTGCCTCAGTGTATGCCGCGCCATAATAAATTCCCGCGCCCGTCAAGGCATCGGCACCTGGCATTTTCAACGCGTGGAAGGATGCACCAGTCGCCACCAAGGCCGCGTGACAGGATATCTCCGAACCATCAGCCAACTGCACAATTCGATACGAATCTCTGACAAGGACCTTCTTTGTCTCCTGTGCCGAGAGGATTTCCACGCCGAAGCGTTTTGCCTGTGAAACCGCGCGGCGCGTGAGGTCATCACCAGAGATGCCTGTGGGAAAGCCGAGATAATTTTCGATCTTCGGGCTGCTGCCTGCCTGCCCCCCCGGGGCAGCCCTTTCAATCACCAGGCACTTCAACCCCTCTGAACCCGCATACACTGCAGCTGCAAGTCCAGCAGGACCACTGCCAATTACTACCACATCATAAAACGGTAGGCCGGCACGCGTTTGCAAACCAACTTTTTCTGCAAGCACTTTTAGATCGGGGTCGATTAATACTGTGCCATCCGGGAAAAATATGACAGGCAGTTTTACTGAAGATTCCGATGAAGCTCCCTCAACCATCCTGCGCGCATTATCATCCTTTTCAACATCCAGCCACTGATATGGTATTTGGTGTCGCGTAAGGAAATCCTTCACTTCATGGCTGGATAACGACCACAATGTCCCCGCAACACGAATGCCTTCATAGGGTAATCGAACGTGAACTTTCCAGTCTTCAAGCAATTCATCCAGAACGGGATACAGTCGCTCCTCCGGTGGATGCCAGGGCTTCATCAAATAATAATCCAGCCCAATTTCATTAATGGAATCAATTGCAGCCTGTGTATCCGCATACGCTGTAAGTAAAACTCGTTTGGCTTGGGGATAAGCCTGGATGGCTTCGGCAAGAAAGCCTACACCGTCCATTTCGGGCATGCGTTGGTCGACCAAAAACAGGGCCACCGTTTCATTACGCTGTTCCAGCTTCTTTAAATATTCCAAAGCAGCCTGTCCTGAATCAATGGGAATAATACGATAATTCTGTCCGTAGCGCGCCCGCAGGTCGCGCTCGACCGAATTCAAAACAGATGAATCATCATCAATGGTGAAGATGACCGGTTTTGCCATTTTATATTGATGCCTCTCTTATGAAATCTAAACTTTGCTCAAGCTGGCAAAATCAACAATCAACTAAATTTCTGGTCGCGATTGTATCATTTCAAGGACAGCGCCGTTCGCCCTCTTGTGGTACGTAGAGTGCGATTTCATGTGCAGGATAGACAGCCTCCTCGCGGTAATAGCAGAGAATTGTTCTAACGACCCGTCTTACCCAGACATTATTTTCGTCTGAAAAAACCCGATCTCTTCTCATGATTGTATCGTTTAACGGGTCTACAACAATCATGGCAAAACGCTGGTTCCCAATGTCATCCCTGAATCTTGCCAGATACCCCAAATTGTCTGCCATGGCCATCTCCATGAGGTCCTCTCGTTCATATTCAGGGACGAGCGTTACATTTTTCAGCATATGCATAGAGATCAATTGCCTCTGCGTAATGAAAAGCACTTCCCCACCCTTCGCGTTGACCTCATCCACATGTTCCTGCAACCATTTCATGATTTTTTGAGTTCTGACTGTATCATATGATTTAAAGTCAATCCCGAATTGCAAATACGACCAGGCAGGCATAATAATCAAAGCAACTGCCAGGATCCACGGCAAGGGGACAGCCTGAGCCGATTTGCCATGCTCAGTGCGATAGCGCGCGAAGACTAAATACGCGAACACGATCAACAACATACTCAGATAGGCATCCATATTATGCAAGTTCGCGCCGCCACCAATTTTCAAGCTTACAATCAATCCTCCTACGAATAGAACAAGCAAGGCGGCAAGAATGAAGGTTAATCGTAAGGGATGCCAATCAGTTTTTCGTGACCGGATTACAAAATACATAGTCAGCCATATGGGAAGGGAAGCCAGGATCGCCGCGGGCAGGATACCAAGAAAGTACGACGCGTTGGGCAGCAACCGATACCATAGTAAATTGGAGGTAAAACTTGTATAAAAGAGCTCACTATCGGATATACCAGACAGGGCAATATAAACGCGTTGTGAGGCAACTGCGATCAGTGTGCCAATCACAAACCAAAGAGCAGGCTTTGACAAATATTGCCAGATATTTTTCCCGTTGATAGGTACTTCCAATAGATATAGGACAGCAGCGATCATCCCCGGCATGGGGTACCAATTCACTCGACTCCATCCACACCAAATGGATGCCAGAATGACTGCTGTCCAGGTCCGCCTATCATTATGAACGGAAAATCCCAGCAAAACCAAAATGATGGGGATGGTGAGATGGTAATAAACCGGTCCCATGAACAGAAATAGGAACATCCATATCCCGACCAGCCAGCGGGTAACAGTTTCCTGGATTGATAGTCGTCTCATCAACACAGGGACAACTGCCGCGAGCAAACCATACATAATTGCCACCTGCCAGAATCGATGGACCCAGAGCGGTGCGTTGAATAGATATGGCGGCGTGAGGAGCAAGTGCAAAGTAGGATGCAAGACGGGCCATGTATATTTCTGACCATAGACATTTTCAGAGAGAAAAAGGGAAGGATGATAAAAGCGACTGGTTTCCGACCATCCCATCGCGAAAGGATAGTCAGTGACACGCGTCCAGTAAAAGAGAGATAAGTGAAAGACAGCCTGACAAAGTGCAATCGAAATAAGAGCAGTCAACCAGGGCACGTCATGGTGAATTGATTTCAGCGCGAAGACACCAAGCATGGTAAAGCACCAGAAAACCAGAAAGCGGAACCAGCCAAACCCTGCCAAATCGATGACCAAAGGCAACTTTATGACTAAAGTGAAGCCAACGATTGAACCAATCACGAATAAAACACTTATCCAACGCGTTCCCTTAGGAAGGCGCTTCGGGAACTCGACCAGAGTGAGGATTCGCTCTTGATAACGGGACCAGGTTAGCACCAAAAGAAGAAGTGGCAGAGTTCCAATTAGACTGAGCGCCACTAATAGATTCATCCATGGTCTGCTGGCAGAGATATCAATCCCTAACGCGGGTGCCAGTATACGGAATTGCCAAATCGAGAGAAAAGGCAACAATGCGGTGAGCGCAAAGACAAGCCGCCAAAATGTAAGACGTGATGGTTGGGTGATGGGCATATAAATTGAGAGAAGGGAAGATTGAATATTTACTATCTATTCCCTGCAGGATTAACTGGCTTGCAAACGACCCAGCATGAAATCATAATATTTCTTGCACATATCATCCACTGAGTGGTTTTGTAAAACATGGTCTTGCCCTGCTGCTCCTATTCTCTTCCTCATCTCTGTATCATCAATTAATTGTAATATGGAATTTCCCAACGCTTCGGCATCTTCCGCAGGGATCAGTAAGCCATTCACCCCGTCGTTGATTAGATCCTTGATACCGTCAACTTGAGTTGCAATCACTGGAAGGCCCGCAGCCATTGCCTCCATCAACGCTCTTGATAATCCTTCCCAGCGTGAAGGGAGGATGAAAATCTCCGCAGAAGCAAGCAGGGGAGAAATATCTTCCCATGCGCCCAGAAGCCGTACCTGAGCGGATAAGCCAGCTTCTACAATCTGTGCCTGCAACTGTGGACGTAATGGACCGTCTCCACAAATCCCTGCCTTCGCGTTTGGAAAGTGGCTGCTTACTTTGGACATGGCCTGAACCAGAAATTCGTGTCCTTTTTGATAGGTAAGCCGGCCGATGGAAAGGAGGAATACATCATCTTCATTGAGACCCAGGTTTTTTCGAATCGCGGCCCGATTGAGCGATGAAGTATCAAGCGGTTTAACTGCATTTGGAATGACAGTGATCCTACTTTCCCAAACACCTTCTTCTATGGCTTGTTGCCGAGTTTGCTCCGAGACTACAATCAATGTATGTGCAATCCGAGTATTGATCAAAACACCGTGTAAAATCTGCCGCCAACGTGGAAATGCTTCGATCTTTCCACGATGGGTCGCGATTCGCACAGGAACCCGCGCCAGCCAGGCAAGAGGCAGCCCAAGAAGATTGCTATCATGGGTAAAGGTTTCTACAACATCAAATTGTTCACGGATCAGCAGTATCCATAATTGCCATAGCCCTTTTATTAAGAGCAAGCCTTGACGTAAAAAGTTGGCGCCGCGCTCGTAGGCTCGAAGGTCATAAACAGGAAAGTCAACGGATTGTTTCCATTTTTCATGAAAACCTTCCTTGTCATAAAAAAAAGCAACGACCACTTTGCAGCTATGTGATTTGAACCAATGTGCCTGATCGAACAAACCTCTTTGTGCCCCACCGATCGCCATCTGGGTGCCAATGAGCAGAATTGAAAAATCTTTTTTTTCGGCGGCATGGAGATGCTTGGTCATTCTTTTTAAATATCGAAGACAGCTTTATATTGTGGAATGACTGCGTCGATTGTAAATTGCTCGAGCCAGCTCTTGGGTGGTTTGCGGATGTCCCCCATCAAGGTCGCTTCCATAGCACCTGCAATAGCATTTACATCTCCAACGGGAATGAGGTGTCCGTATTGACCATCTTTTAGAATCTCGGAAGGACCGCTCAAGCAATTAGTGCTTACTGCGGGACAATCACATGCTAATGCCTGAATTAATACACCCGGCAAACCTTCCCATTTGGAGGATAGGACAAATATAGATGCCTTCTTCATAAATGCAAAAGGATTGATGTCGAATCCAGGAAGATCGACCAGGTCTTGCAAGCCGGACGAGTGGATCAATTCTTCCAGATAAGATCTTTCCTCTCCATCGCCGAGAATAATTAATCGTGATGGAATCTTTTTGCGGAGAATATCAAATGCTTTGATCAGCGTGGAAAAATCCTTTTGCTCTGCCAGGCGCCCAACACCTAAAACAACAGGACATTCATTTTCAGCAAAAAACCGATGATGGACCGGTTGTTCCGCCGCTCGTAAGAGTTCATCCGAAAGAATGGGATTGTAAATGACCTTTATACGTGCAAGTGGTATTCCTGTATATGCGGCAAGATCCTCCGCTACTCCCTTCGATACCGTGATGACCCCATCTGCCAAAGGGTAAACCTTCGAAACCACAAAGCGTTCAAGGAATTTTTTCCACTGAGTCGTACGTTTGTTCCGCGAGAGATGCACGGAGACTCTTATGAAAACTCTCGTAGGCACATCAGATATTTTTTTCGACAGAATAGCAATCACACTAGTGACTTCAAAGGGGTATAAAAGCACACTGGGTTTGTTCTTGCGAAGGTATCTAATAAGCCCTGCAAACATTTTCAATGGGCTTCTCGTTTTAAGGTCAATGAGTTGCACCCCTGAAGGCACTTCTGAAAATAGTGGTCCCTCTGCGCGTGCGAGCACTAAATCTACCGGATGCCCTGATTTTATGAATCCCTGTGCCAGTTGCAGCATTACACGTTCTGCACCACCAATCCCAAGATCATGGAAAAATATCGCGATCCGATATGGATCGGTGTCATTGATCATATCAATGGACACCGTTTTGCGAGTAGCTCAACCAATCCTGAAACATCAACACATACCACAATGGGTACTGCCAGTCTTTTTGCTTTTTCAGATGTTCTGTCCATCTTTTTCGAATGGGTTCCGGGTTCAGATAACCTTCACCGCGAAGACGGTTTTCATCCAAAAGACTCTCAGCCCAATCTCGTAAGGGACCGCGCAGCCACGAGTCAATTGGCACGCCAAAACCCATCTTCGGTCGTTCCACCATCTTTTGCGGGATATATTGATATAGCACCTGCCGCAGAATCCACTTGCCTTTTCCTGAGCGAATCTTCATATGAAGGGGAAGTCGCCAGGCAAACTCAACGACACGATGATCATCCAAAAATGGAACCCTCCCTTCCAGGCTGGTCGCCATGCTGGCCCGATCCAGTTTGACTAAAATGTCACCAGGCAGGTAGGTGTTGAAATCCAGGTACATCATCCGTTGTGCGAATTCGGGCAGCAGGTAGGAATTTTCGGGTGCCATATGGAAGGCAGGCGGCTCTTGCCCATCAATCACGATCTGTCTCGGCTGTTCCCAGTTTGAACTGAACCTCCAATAGAGTTCATCTGCGCTTCTCATTTTGGCAATTTCAGACAGGTGATAAAACCTTGTGGCTAACCGCCCATGGGACGTGATCTTATGCCACTCCA
The DNA here is from genome assembly GCA_036741855.1 of Anaerolineales bacterium. Taxonomy (GTDB): domain Bacteria; phylum Chloroflexota; class Anaerolineae; order Anaerolineales; family Villigracilaceae; genus Defluviilinea. Next base: position 4,911 of record DAINRK010000033.1, on the reverse strand, counting down.
CTTTGGATGCTCGATCGAAAACAGCACCTGCTGCTTTGCGTACAGGTAGAGGAATTCCCCCCACAAGGCCCCAAACGTTTAAAGAATTGAAATAACGGTTATACCCTCCAAATAATTCATCACCTCCATCCCCCGAAAGCGAAACCGTAACCGACTGGCGCGCGAGTTTTGAAACCAGATAGGTGGGTATTTGGGATGAATCACCAAGCGGCTCGTCAAACATAAAAGCGAGTTGAGGAATCACATCCATTGCATCACGCGGTGAAACATAAAGTTCCGTGTGATCGGTCTTGAGATGGGTAGCAACTTCCTTTGCATATTCCGCTTCGTTATATCCCGACTCCTGAAACCCAATAGTAAACGTTTTGACCGGGCGCGTACTTTGAACCTGCATCATTGCAACGATGGTCGAGGAGTCAATTCCACCTGAAAGGAATGCACCGAGAGGCACATCCGCAATCATCCGGTCCCGGACGGAGGCTCGGATCAATTGATCCAATTCGGATATCGCTTCGTGATCATCTCCCCGAAATGGATTTTGCAGCCCCTTCTCAACTGTTTCACGCGCAGACCAATATCTGATCCTGCTTGCTTCGGCTTGACGCGTCGCCTCATCAAAAGTCGCGATTGTTCCCGGCTCAAGTTTTTTCACATCCTGATAAATTGAATGCGGTGCCGGGACATAGCCGTAGCGTAAATAAAGAGTTAGGGACTGTCGATCAACCTCAGGCTTAAAGTCTGGATGCGCAGTCAGTGCCTTCAGCTCCGAACCAAACACAAGTGTCCCGCCGCACCATCCATAATAAAGCGGCTTCACTCCTATACGGTCACGAATGAGGTGAAGTTTTCTCTCGCGGCGATCCCATAATGCGGCGGCAAACATCCCGTTGAAACGCGACACTGCTTTCTCCAGGCCCCATTGCAGGATGCCAGCCAGCACGACTTCTGTATCTGATGTGCCACGAAACGCACATCCTGCGGCATCCAATTCAGACCTTAACTCTGCGTAGTTATAGACCTCCCCGTTGAATATCATCACATAACGCTCGTCGGCAGAGAGCATGGGTTGGTGTCCAGTTGGGGATAGATCCAGAATCGCCAGACGCCGAAAACCGAGCGCAATCCCGGCCTCCTCATTGACCCATTCGCCGCTATCATCCGGTCCACGATGGCGCATGATGTCCCTCATGCCAGTGATGATGGATGTCAGTTCATTATTCGTCTGTGACTTTTCTGTATTCCAAAAACCAGTGATGCCGCACACTTATCAAAATTCCTTCTAAAACTAATCCACGATAATCATCAGCTTTTCTGATTTTCTTTGAGTTGCCTGAAAAGATATTCGGTATTTGCTTCTCCAGTCTTCATCGCCAGCATCTCCAGGTTATTTCTTTCTGCCCAAGCTTTTACATCGGCACGTTTGGCAAATTCCATGGGCCACCCGCCCAGCCAGTCTTTCACATCGTTATACAACGCCATGCCTCGAGACTGTTTATAATCCCTCATCCTTGTCAGCAAGGCAAAAAGATTGCGGACACTACCGCCTAACATGAATTTCCAGATATACCAAAGCTCCATCCCTCTCTTTCTCCATTCAGCGCTTTTGTTGTAACGCTGTTTCACATCCAGCCAGAATTCCGGTGTGGGATTTACCTGGATGTCATAATCGTACAAAGCGATATAGTATAAACTGCCGTTCTTCCCAAGGCCAACGGTATTATCCATGGCTTGCCACATATTCCCTGTGTGGTGAAGTACTCCCCATGAATAAACAACATCCGCCGGATCGATACTACGAAGGAATTCCTTGTCGAGAATCGAGCCTTGATGGACGTCCCAGCTGGATGGACTTCCGGCGAACTCCCTCAGTTTCTTTGCAGTTGCCACCGAGTCAGGATCATAATCGAAGCCATAAATTCTTTCCGCCCCGGATCGAAAGGCAGCCAGGGAATGCAAACCACTACCACACCCAATATCAAGAAAGTACTTCCCTTTCAGATCATCCAATTTTAGAAATGAGAGCAGGTGCGTGCGCGAAATCTCTACTCGTTCCTCGCTGAAATGCTTCTGGATGTAATCCTCCCAGTTTTTACCAAAGGCAAAGCGCGCCGAATCAGTTGTCATTTTGTTAGTCTCCTCGCAAGTCAATCGTCAATGATGCGTAACGCAACTGCCACAGAATTTTCATTCCAGCCTGCCGTTGGCCAGAACGGCTTCCAATGCCTGCTCGTATTTTTGCGCAGCCAAATCTTTGTCATGATATTGGCGAACATATTCAAGTGATTTTTGACCTAACTCCGCGTAAATCTTGTCATCTGCCATCAGTCGCCTGAGGTTTGCCTCACATTGATCGAGATTGTTGTCACACACAAGCCCGCAGGTATGATAAGAGAGCATGCCATCCGGGTCAGCAATCATTGCCACTGTGGGAACACTATATTTGGCAGCCTGTAAATATGTGTTAGGGAAGCCTTCAAAGGCTGAAGTATTCAAATGTATACGCGCATCCGCAAAATAACGTTCGATCTCTTCAAATGGAACTTGTTCAATCAAAGTGATGTTGGGTAGTTCACCGGCCAGTCGCGTGATTTCCATATGCGTCTTAACATGAACCATATTCATGATCACTATAAATTGAAACTCAGGCATACGCCGGGCAAGTTCAATTACCAGGGACGGACGCTTCACTTGCTCATCAGATTTTCCCACCCATAATATCGATTGCGGGTTTGGAGTTCTATGAAATTTTTGGTTGATGTCAATTGGGTTTTTTATAACAGTGCAGGAGCGGTCGTACGAATCGTAAAGCATTTTCGCCTGGCGTTCGGTCTGAACAATGTGAGCGTCTGCCTGCTGAATGGAATACATTTTCAAAAAATGCGGCATGCTATAAATATCCCTGCCTTTCGGGTTTTCCTTGAATTCGGGATAATAGTCCATATCCGAGCCCGAGAGGAAGACATATTTTTTCCCTCGTTTTGAGCAATAACTGGCTGTTTCCGCAGAAAAAAATGAATTACCCGGAACAATATAGATATCTGCGTTAATTTCATCGTAAATAGCAATGTTTTTTTGAGGAACGCGGAATTCGCCAATGTGACTAAATATCTTCCCAGGAAAGTAAACCGATAATGTGGAAAAAAATCTTTTTTGTGCGCGATGCCAGATAGTATAGGGAACTGAACCGTAAGGGAAAGGATTCCAGGATAAGATTGAATTTTGATTTCTGCGCGGCGGAACACCCCAAATATCACGATCTCTCCAGGAGATCAGGTTAACTTCGTCTCTGCATTCAACATGCGGTTGCCCATAATCACCAACAATGACCACAACTTCGAAACGACCGCGTCTCGCCAATTCGCAGGCAATTAATGAGACACGAACTTCCCAGCCTCCGAAATATCCCTTGAAAGAATTGTTGAACAACGGGTAGGCCAGGGGAAGGTTAATACAGACTCTGGGATGATGATTATTGTTCTGCATACCTGATGATTTTCTCGATTTCAAAACACGCGTTCATGTTCAGAGGGAATCGGTAAAGTCTTATCAATGAACATTAAGTGCCACAATTCCAGCATGAGCAAATTCCAAATTAGATACTGCCAGGATTCGCCCTGGTTCTGATGGCGGTTCAGAATCCCTTCAATATAGTCCCGGCGAAAATAACCACGCTGAGTGGCTTGCTGGCTCAACAGGATGTCCCGTACCATATCGCGAAGTTCATGGCGGAACCAATGTTCAATAGGCACGCCAAATCCCATCTTTTTGCGATAAATAATATCGTGTGGCAGATAAGGTTCAACAGCTTTTTTGAAGATATATTTACTTTCCACACCGTTTTTCAATTTCAGCTCGGGAGGGATACTTGCCACAAACTCAAGAAATTTATGGTCGAGCATAGGCGCGCGCGCTTCGAGGGAATGCGCCATGGAAGCAATGTCTGTTTTTGTCATTAATGTGTCTGGCAGGTACATTCTCAAGTCCAAATCGAGCGTAGCATCCAAATAGTTGCCTGCATCCGACTGCCGATAGATATCGAGCATCCAGTCTACAGTGGTCAATCCGTTTAGTTTTTCCCAAAATTCCTGCGTGTATAGTTGGGATTGATATTCTTCTGAAAGTGCGTGATACGATAGTAATAGAGTAATTTTTGCTGATCCAAATCTTTTAGTCTGTTGAAGTTCTTTGCCCAGCCTCCTCCATGTTGTGAAAGGGTTTGCATCAGTCCCTTGGGACGAAGCAAACGATAAAGCATTGATGGGTAGTTCTTATTTAGAGCATGTTCTCCCTGATTTTGATAGCGTGGATACCCGGCAAAGTTTTCATCACCGCCATCTCCCGTTAGAACAACGGTGACATATTCCCTTGCCAGTTTTGAGACGTAGTATGTGGGAATTGCGGAAGAATCTGCGAAGGGCTCGTTATAATGCCAGATTAGATCCGGAATAATAGCTTGGGCGTCTGGCGTGACAATAAACTCGTGATGCTCTGTTTCGTATTGTTCAGCCACCTGACGCGCATGTGGCAACTCGTTATACTCCTCATATGTGAATCCTATGGAGAACGTCTTTACTGGCTGTTCCATCAGCCCGGCCATTAAGGCAACAATAATGGACGAATCGATCCCACCCGATAAAAACGCGCCTAAAGGCACATCGCTCATCAATCGGAGTTTGACTGCTTCCCGAAGGCGTTCGATAATTTCCTCTTGCAAAGCAATCTCATCCTGTGGGGTCTTAATAATGCGCTTTTCTTTGTAAGATAACTTCCAGTAGCGACGCAAGATGACCTGCCCATTCTTGTATAACAAGGTATGTGCGGGAGGAAGTTTCTTTATACCTTTGAATGCACTGTAAGGTGCTGGAACAGATTGGTAGGCGAGATAGAGGTGGATGGCTTCCAGGTCGGGCC
>DAINRK010000032.1:0-17252 GCA_036741855.1 Anaerolineales bacterium | reverse complement strand
ATCCGGCAGGTTAGCTCCTCACGGAGGGTTCCCCGCCCCGGGTGCTATCCGACGCCGTGCTCTATGGAGTGCGGACTTTCCTCGATCCCGTAAACACAGGACCGCGATCGCCCAACCGACCTGAGGACACATTATCATACACGTAAGCAAACCGAGCGTCAACACCAATGGCAGATTTAAAACACAACTTATATGTTCAGCGTTTCAACTTCAGAATGGCTCATCAGTGACCCATCCTTTGACAGTTCTGAAAGCCGCGAAAATTCATTGGAGATTTTCACAAAAGACATTAAAATAGCATAATACCCCTCATTGTTGGAGTCTTTGTGAGCAATTGGCCTGGCAAGTATGTGATCGGTTTGACCGGTAATATCGCAACTGGCAAAAGCGTTGTGCGCCGTATGTTGGAACACCTTGGCGCTTACACTATTGATGCAGACGCGCTTGCTCACCGTGTCATAGCAAAGGGCGCACCAGGTTACCAGCCGGTGTTGGATAAGTTCGGCACATGGCTGCTTGAAAGCGATGGGCAGATCAACCGGAGCAAGCTAGGGCGACTTGTATTCGCTGATGGCCAGGCACTTGCCCAACTGGAGGATATTATTCATCCTTATGTGGCGCAGGCTGTAGATTTGCTTGCCAAACGCGCCAGCCAGTCTGTCATTGTGATCGAAGCGATCAAACTGCTCGAGTCGGAACTACGCACTCGATGTGATGCGATCTGGGTAACTGATGCACCGCAGGACGTGCAGATTGAACGACTCATCCGTAAGCGCGAAATGAGTCGGGATGATGCGTTGCAACGTGTCCATTCCCAATCTGCACAAAAGGAAAAACTTGCTGCAGCAAAACTGATCATCAACAACACCGGCTCGTATGATGATCTTTGGAAACAAGTCACGGAAGCGTGGAGGAAAATATCTCCATCCCAAGAAGCTGAGCCTGCTACCCTGATCCTCCCCAAACCTGCCTCTGGTTCGTTCTCCTTGCAACGTGGAAAGCCGCGCGATTCGCAGAAGATCGCGGAACTGATGACACGCTTGAGTAAAGGCAAACGCGCAATGACCAAAGACGAAGTGATGGAAGCCTTTGGTGATAAAGCATTTCTACTTTTGCAAATGGAAAATGAACTGGTCGGTGTTGCGGGGTGGCAGGTTGAGAATCTTGTTGCTCGCACAACTGATCTTTATCTTGACCCCAAAGCCACCGCAGACAAGGCTTTACCGCTGATTATGTCGGAGGTTGAGCGCGCTTCGAACGATTTACAATGTGAGGCATCCCTTGTCTTCCCACCTATGGAGCTTGTAGGCTTTGATTCTGTTTGGAAACAGGTCGGTTATGAGCGCCGCTCTCCTGAGACTCTCGGCGTGCAGGCATGGACCGACGCCGCAATTGAATCCATGCCCAAAGGTTCTGCTCTCTTCTTCAAACAGCTTCGCACGGACCGCGTCCTCAGACCCATTTAGAAAGTAAAATCTCTAAATGTCCTTTGAGACAAAATGATGCATAATGTCTGATGAAAGGGACTGGCAGTCTGAATAGAATCATACGGGGAGGGAAGTTATTTTCAATCAGCGGATAGACATCATCACACATTTGATATCTAATCCCAAATTTAGCCAGTCAGACTATACTGATTAACCACTCACCAATGGCGAATTTTCTTGATAACATCTTCTTCATATTCCAGCGCCTCAGTTGGTTAAGCCTTCTCGACATTCTGTTGGTAACGCTTATCTTCTTTGTACTTTTATACTCGCTGCGCGATACACAGGCAATGGTATTACTGAGGGGTGTAATATTTCTTGTCGTTGCGCTTGTACTGCTTACAACACTTGTTGATCTTCCCGCGTTCTCCTGGTTGATCCAAAGCGCATTACCGGCATTGCTTCTGGCCATCCCGGTCATATTCGCACCTGAGATCCGCCGCGCGCTCGAACGACTTGGGCGCGCAGGTACCTTCGCGCCGACCGCAAGCCAAACTCCATATGAAGATATGCAGAAAGTGATTCGCGCAGTCGTCGAAGCGGCGGCACGACTTTCGGCACGCCAGCACGGCGCGTTGATCATTATACAAAGAACAGATAACCTTGATCAATACATTGAAACCGGTGTAAAAATGGGCGCAGAGGCTACACCAGAGCTGCTTTTACAGATCTTCTATCCTGATACACCCCTGCATGATGGTGCTGTGATTATTGCCGATGGGCGGATCGTTGCCGCGGCCTGTGTCCTGCCATTATCTGCCAGCGGCATTCTCAACCGCACACCTGAGCGACAAATGGGGCTTCGTCATCGCGCGGCGCTCGGTATCTCAGAAGTAAGCGATGCGATTTCAATTGTCATTTCGGAGCAAAGTGGTTCGATATCCATCTCACATGCAGGTCGGATGATTCGACGTATTGACCCCGACCGTTTGGAAAATATTCTTGTTGCATTTTTCCGGCCTGATGCCACCACCCCACGGCGGATTTGGCTCCAACGATTCTTTCCTTATCTCTTCCAACGAAAGGATGAGTAAGGGTGATGTCCTCTCGCCCCTAAAATAATTTCCATGCGCGGGCTTGCCTCCAACATTCGTACCTTCCTACTCGCTTTCGTCCTTGGGGTTTCTGTGTGGCTATCAGCTGTCACAGGAGAAGACCCGGCTGAGGAAGGCCCCTACCCAAATCTGGTGCCGCTTGAAGTGATTGGACAGGATCCGTCTCTTATTTTGACCAGTCCGATCCCTTCCACGATTAAATTGAGATTACGCGCGCCGCGTACCGTTTGGGATCAATTGACCACGCAGGAAAATTCTGTCAGCAGCATTCTGGATATATCCGGACTCAGTGCCGGTGAGCATACGCAAACCGTGCAAGTTCGGATTAGTGTCCGTCCCGTTCAAATCGTTCTGATGACGCCTGAAACTGTCACCTTCACACTCGAGCCGCTAAAAACTCAAACGCTGCCCGTTGACCTGTCGCTGACGGGACGACCCGCTGTTGGATTTCAGGCTGGTGACCCCGTTGTTGAACCAACTCAAATCGCCATCTCAGGTCCAGAGTCCATTGTTAATCAGGCTACAGGGGCCCGCGTTGTTGTCAATCTTGATGGAGCGCGAGAAAGTATAGACGCCGCTTTCGATATACAGATTGTGGACGACCAGAATAAAGTTTTGAACGGAGTTACAATTAATCCAGAATCTGCTCAAGTCATGATTCCGCTTAGTCCGCAAAGCGGATATCGCGCCCTTGCCGTAAGAGTCCTTATGCAAGGGCAGGTGGCAAGTGGGTATCGACTTGAGAACATCACAGTCTTTCCGCCCGTGATCACAGTTTTTGCACCAGACCCTGAACTGGTAAACGCACTGGCTGCCGTTGTAGATACACAGCCGCTTGATATACAGAATGCGAAGGCCAATATTTCAACAAGGCTGGCATTGTCTCTTCCCGACAACATAGAAATTGTTGGCAACAAAACAGTGGAAGTACAAGTAGATATTACGCCGATTCAAACCAGCCTAACGCTACATCTGCCTATTAACCTAATTGGTCTTCCTGAAGGGTTTGCAGCGCAAATTTCGCCAGAAATTGTGGATGTCATCATCTCTGGTCCTGTCCCGGTGCTTGATGCGCTAACAGCACAGGATATCAAAGTCACTGTAGATGTGACAGGGCTTGATCTCGGTACGCATCAACTTGAGCCAAAAGTTGAAGTGTTCGTTGAAGATGTATTGGAAGGATCGATCCTGCCAAGCACAGTGGAAGTAGTCTTATCCATACGCCCCACACCGACAGTAATCCCCTAGCCTTCGCGCTGAGTAAAACTAGTGCGAGTTCCAGGTCAGATGTTACGAGTTACCTGTTGTGTACGTAGTAAATCACCAACATGAATTTGCAAACCCAAAACACTTGCACCGCAGGCACAGTCGCCCCGGGTGCAAGTGCCGGGGAGTGCAGTGTCGAAAGTCTTCATCGGAAATCATACATGCCTAAGCCTATTGTTGCACTCGTTGGCAGACCCAATGTCGGAAAAAGCACATTATTCAATCGCCTTGTTGGCGAACGTCTTGCTATTGTAGATGATACGCCGGGTACAACTCGCGACCGTCTCTTCGGTGAAGTCGAATGGAATGGCCGGGTATTCCATATTATAGATACAGGTGGCATTGATCCAACGCATGGAGGTAAATCTCCGCTCTCAATTGGTTCTGCAGATTTCATTAACGAAATCCGCACTCAGGCAAAGGTCGCCATCGACGAAGCGGATGCAATTTTATTCGTCACGGATGGAGAAGCCGGTGTAACTCCTCCTGACCTGGAAGTTGCTGATATCCTTCGCCGATCACAGAAAAAACTAGAGGATGGCACATTTTGGCCTCCAATCTTTGTCGTCGTGAATAAAACGGAATCACAGTCACGGCGCGATGCAGCACCGCAGTTTTATGAATTGGGGCTGGGTGAGCCGTATGCTGTTTCCGGCGTACACGGGACGGGCACCGGCGATCTGCTCGATGCGTTGGTAGCCGCCTTCCCTGAGCAGGAGGAACAAGAGGAAGATGATAGCGTCAAGATCGCGTTGGTTGGCAAACCGAATGCGGGCAAATCCAGTTTGCTAAATAAACTAGTTGGTGAAGAACGCGCCATTGTCAGCCCGATCCCCGGCACGACGCGCGATGCGACAGATACAAAAATTGACGTGAATGGTTTGGAAGTCACACTGATCGACACAGCAGGAATTCGCAAGCGCGGCAAGATTGAACATGGTGTTGAACAATACAGCGTTCTGCGTTCGTTCAAAGCCATCGAACGCGCAGACGTGGCATTGCTGATGATCGACGCGACAACGGGCATCACTGCACAGGACGCGCACATCGCGGGTTTTATTCTCGACGAATGGAAATCATGTGTGGTGATCGTGAACAAATGGGACGCGGTCGAAAAAGATTCCTACTCAATGGAAGAATTCACAAAGACAATTCGCCGCGATTTGAACTTTATGGATTATGTCCCGTTGTTGTTCATCTCTGCCAAAACAGGCCAACGGGTGGATTTAGTTTTGCCGATGGCATTACGTGTGCAGGAAGAACGGCTGGCGAGATTGACTACATCCAAGATCAATGCGGTCATTCACAAAGCGCAGGACGCGCACCCACATCCCACACACGCGGGCCGACAGTTGAAAATGTATTATGGCACGCAAGTGCGCAGTGACCCGCCAACGTTTATGATCTATGTCAATGAGCCGAAGTTGATGCACTTTACGTATTTGCGATATTTGGAGAATCAGATACGGGAGGAATATGGTTTTTTGGGAACACCGATACGGATTGTGACGAAGGGGAGGAGAGAGAAGTAATCTGTCCATTCAGGTAAAATTGCTGCGATGAAGAATCGCGGCGTGGAAATTTATGATTATGTAATTATTGGCTCTGGCTTCGGGGGAAGTGTTTCGGCAATGCGATTAACCGAAAAAGGTTATTCCGTTCTCGTTCTCGAAAAAGGCAAACGATTCGAAGATAAGGATTTCGCGAAAACCAACTGGCAATATTGGAAATATCTCTGGCTACCGGCAATACGTGCGCACGGGATTTTACAAGTCAGCATTCTCAAAGGTGTGATGGTCTTACATGGAGCAGGCGTAGGCGGCGGGAGCTTGGGTTATGCCAATGTACTCGAAGTGCCCAGCGACGAGACCTTTGCAACGCCAGCGTGGAATGGAATTGTAAAATGGGGCGAGGTACTACGTCCGCATTATGAGACGGCGAAGAAGATGCTTGGCGTGGCGCGCAATCCCAAACTATGGAAAGCCGATGACATTCTCAGGCAAATCGCTGAAGAGCGACGTATGTCCCACACCTTTCGAGCAACAGATGTGGGTGCATATTTCGGCGAAGCGGGAGTAACAGTCCCCGATCCATTTTTTGGTGGAGATGGTCCTGACCGCGCAGGATGCACTCATTGTGGCGGGTGCATGGTGGGATGTCGTTACAATGCCAAGAATACATTGCCTAAAAATTATTTGTACTTTGCCGAAAAGAACGGCGCAGAGATACAAGCAGAAGTTGAAGTAACAGACGTTCGGCCTTCAACTTTTGGAGGGGCCCGCTATGAAGTCCGTTATCGCCGGTCAACCTCATTCGTCACTTCGACGAACAAAGTGTATGCTCGAAACGTGATCTGCTCCGCGGGGGTCATGGGAACGATAAAGCTTCTGCTCCATCTGAGGGATGTGAAGCAGTCCCTGCCGAAGTTATCAGGAAGACTCGGTCACATGGTGAGGACCAACTCTGAGGCTCTGTTGGGGAGCGTCGCTCGGAAGTCCGATGTTAATTATTCGGAGGGTGTGTCTATTTCATCCATCTATAATCATGACAAGATTACGCGGGTTGAACCCGTCCGCTACCCTGATGGATCCTCGCTCATGCGTTTCCTTGCCGCGCCGATGATTGATACCGACGTAAGTATCCCCATCCGCCTCTTGAGATTCTTCACCTGGGCATTAACTCATCCGCTGGATTTTTTGAAGGCATTGATCTTGCCAGGCTGGGCTCATAATGCGACGATCCTGCTCGTTATGCAAAACGCTGATAATCGGATGCGCTTCCGCATCGGGCGTAGTTTGTTCACCTTATTTCGACGCGGCATGGTGGCCGAGGAAGAGCCTGGCTATGAAATCCACGCACATGTAAAAGGCTCACACGAATTGACACGTAAGTTTGCAAGACGGACAAATGGTGTAGCACTAGGTTCACTAGGCGAAAATTTGCTTGGTCTGCCTACTACAGCACACATCCTTGGCGGCGCGCCGATCGGTCCTGCCGCGGAAGATAGTGTAGTCAACGAAAATTTTGAAGTCCATAATTACGAAGGGTTATATATTATCGACGGTTCGATCATGCCTGCCAACCCTGGAGTAAATCCTTCGCTTACCATTACGGCGCTGGCAGAATATGCGATGTCAAAAATCCCTCCCAAAAGATAAAGCATCATAAGTTAAGACAATGGATTTATACAAATCAAAAATGACCAACTTCTCCCTCTCCCGAGAATTTGCATTACAACTTGATCAACAGGACTCACTCGCCTCATACCGAGACCAGTTCGTTATCAATGACTCTGATCTCATTTATCTCGATGGCAACTCCCTTGGGCGGATGCCCAAACTTGTTATAGAGCGAATGAAAAGGGCCGTTGAGGAGGAGTGGGGCACAGATCTCATCCGCGGCTGGAACAAGGGCTGGTGGGAGGCGCCAACGCGTATCGGCGAGAAAATAGCGTCCTTGCTTGGCGCGGCCGACGGGCAAGTCGTAGTCGGAGATCAAACATCCATCAACTTGTTTAAGCTAGCCACAGCTGCAGTAAATCTATGCCCAGAGAGAAAACACATTATCACAGATACTCTCAATTTCCCATCCGATCTTTACATCTTGCAAGGGATTGTGAAACTTCTTGGTGATCATCATGAAATCGTTCGCATTGGCGCGCAGGATGACGACATCACACCCGATCTCGCCTCGCTCGAAAATGCGATCGATGAAAATACGGCGCTACTCACGCTTTCGCACGTCACTTTTAAGAGCGGCTATCTTTATGATATGGCGTATATCACCGATCTCGCGCATCGCAAAGGTGTGCTTGTACTATGGGATTTAAGCCATTCGGCGGGCGCGGTGCCGATCGAACTCGACAAATGTAATGTGGATTTCGCCATCGGTTGTACTTATAAATATCTTAATGGTGGTCCGGGCGCGCCCGCGTTCCTTTATATCAACAAGTCTTTACAAAATCAGGCGATATCCCCAATCTGGGGCTGGTGGGGTCAAAGCGATCCGTTTGCTTTCGATCTCGACTATCAACCTGCACTGGGCATCCAACGATTTTTGGCCGGTACCGCGCCGATGCTTTCGATCATCGCAATGGAAGAAGCGTTGACTCCAATCCTCCTCGCGGGAATGGAAGCTATTCGCGCCAAGTCCATTTTGATGACAGATTTCGCTTCCTATCTGACCGACGGCCTGCTTGCCCCACTAGGCTTTTCTCTCGGCTCCCCACGTGACTCTGCCAAACGCGGCTCGCACATCAGTATCCGCCACCCGGACGGCTACCGCATCAATCGAGCCATGATCGAGGAGATGAACGTCATCCCAGACTTTCGCGCACCTGATAATATACGCTTGGGGTTCGCGCCGTTATACATCTCATTCACAGAAATCTGGGAAGGGTTTGATAGAATTAAACGATTGATGGAAGAAAAACGATATGAGAAATATCCGAAACAAAGATTAGTGGTAACATGATTTTGCCTGTCATTGCGAGGGCGGAACGCTCTGCGCACCGCCCTCGCAATGACATCCGAGAGGTATTTTATGGAATCCAAACCTGACACAATCAAAGTCTCTGCAATGCATCGCGAAGAAATATACGCAAATCACGCGAATCTTTTTGTGATTGTCAAAGGCTCGTCAGTCTTTAGTGGCAACGAAGCGATGAAGAAAGCCAAAGAGGTGAATCAACTCGTCGAAGCGCTGACCAACTTTGGGCTGAGTCCCGACGCGGTCCAATTGCAGGGAGTCCGTATAGAAACGGCCAGCGGCACTTTGCTCAAGTCATCCAGTGCGATCTATCATTTGAAGATTCACAATGAAAAGCTGGATCAACTCCCGGGGCTACTCGACATCATCGCTTCTCAAAAGAACGCAACACTGGAACGGATCGAGTGGAAATATCCTGAAGAATCTGCCCGCGAGCGCGGGTTGGATGCGGCCATTACCCAGGCAAAAAGCAAAGCCAATAAAGTTGCTGCCACGTTGGGCGTAAGATTGTTGGGCGTATATGATTTCATTGAAAATGCCTACGATGAAGAAAGACCCGTCCCCATGCCGATGCAAGCCATGATGATGAAATCACGCGCCGCCGAAATGGCTGCTGATGCACCGAGCCTGGATATGGACATCCAGCATAGCAAGACGATCCATGTAAATTTGGAAATTTGGTATCGAATATCTGAATTTGGAAATATGTGAAAATATGAGAGCCGGAGGTTGCAGTTTCTGGCTCTATATTTTCACGATGTCACTGCGAGGAACGAAGCAGTCTCCTATTCAAGGAGATTGCTTCGTCGCCACGAACGCTCCTCGCAATGACATGACCATTACTTTCGCTCAAGCACCACGACCGCACTACCATCAGCCGCTGTGATCGTAACCATGTTGCCTTCAATTACGAACGGCACTGAGCCTACAAATACATTGAGTGTCGTTGTTTCCTGGTCACCGACGGGACCCTCGCAAAACATCAAAGTTGAAACGAGTTGTCCAAAGACGATCTTGTCCCCATCCACAGTGTAATCACCACCAAAGCCATTGCAGCCCACATTGCCTTCCACTTTTCCATCCACACTAAAAGTGATAGATGTGTCAACATCAGGCACAGCGGGAATGGAGTTTTCTGGCGGTCCATAAGAGACAAGTTTCCAGGTTCCTGCTAATGGATTTGAAGCGCCGCCGGAGCAGGCAGCAAGTAGTTCTCCAGATATCACGAACAGGGTAATTAAATATAGTTGCAGTTTTTTCATGTTTAGCCTCGTTAATATGTTTTCAATATAATTGACGATGAAGACCGAAAATTGTTCCTTAACTAAAGTGAAATCATGAAAAGAATTCAATTCGGGTTTATTTTATTGTGCTCCATTTTTTTGAGCGGCTGGGGCTGCCAAACTCAAACCGGACCCATGGTTGACGGTGCCCCTGGAATTGGAGATCCGTACTACCCAGAAATGGGAAACGGAGGGTATGACGTTCAAAACTACACGATCAGGGTGGAGGTGGATCCGCTTGCCAATACTCTTAACGGATCGACGACGATTGATGCGAACGCAACCGAACGCCTGAGATCTTTCAATCTTGATTTCCACGCACTGACTGTAGACTCAGTTCTGGTCGATAACATCTCTGCTGAATTCGCACGAGACGAGGATGAACTAACAGTTACACCTTCAAAGCCCTTGGACCTGGGCCGACTCTTTACGATTGTTATCAATTATCATGGCACACCTGCACTGGTGACTTTCGAGGCATTCCCTTTACCAATGGGATGGTCTCATGCGCAGGATGGAACGATCAATGTATGGGGTGAACCCAATGCGGCATCCACCTGGTTTCCAAATAATAATCACCCTCGAGATAAAGCTTCCTATCGTTTCGAGGTCACGGTGCCGAAACCTTGGATCGTGGCGGCATCCGGCTCACTAAAGGAAACCAGAGACGATGGAGACAAGACTCTTTTTATCTGGGAAATGCAACATCCAATGGCATCCTATCTGGCATCCATCAATATTGATCAATATAATTTATTTACGCAGACAGGTCCAAATGGGATGACGATAAGAAATTATTTTCCACCCGATTATCCCGATTCACTTAGACTTGGCTTCGACATCCTTCCCAGTGCAATCGATTTTTTCGACGACCTGTTTGGTCCATATCCCTTCGATGAATACGGAGTCTTGATTTCAGATAACACACCGCCATGCAATATCGGCAGCACAGCTTTGGAGGTCCAGTCCCTGTCCATTCATTGTCCAAGTCAAGTGATGGCTTCAGAACGAGTCATCATCCATGAATTAGCCCACCAATGGTTTGGCGATAGCGTCAGCCTTGAAAATTGGAAAGACATTTGGCTCAAGGAAGGGATGGCTACTTATGCATCATGGCTTTGGGATTCAAAAAACGATCCGATCGCCTTATCGAGAATCGCAAGCAGTGAGCGAAGCAGTTTCTTCGATACTGAGGCCTCTGTTGGGGAGCCCCCACCGAAAAAACTTTATAGCAATGAGTCCTACACCGGAGGTGCTCTGGTGTTTCACGCATTGCATGTACATGTTGGTGACGAGATGTTCATCAAAATTTTAAGGACCTACACAGAGCACTATCGTTATGGCAATGCAGGGACAGATGAGTTCATTTCACTGGCTGAAGATGTCAGTGGGCAGGAGCTTAAGGCGTTTTTCGATCAATGGCTATTTAGCAAGCGTTTGCCAAATTTGCCTGAATAATTTCATGCGGCAAGACGAATCACTAGCACTACTGTTCTAATAATGATAAAATTGTTTCTTCCACAGGAGCAATTCATCATGACCTCAATAACCATTCATGCGGAAAACCTGAGCAAGACCTATCAAGTGCCCGAACGTGAAGGCGGCTTTGGCGCGGCCGTGCGCAGTTTTTTTAAGCGTAAATATAAAGATGTAAAGGCCGTACAACAAGTCAACTTCCAGATCGAGCAGGGTGAAGTCGTCGGCTTTCTAGGCCCTAATGGTGCCGGCAAAACGACCACACTCAAGATGCTTTCTGGTCTGCTGCATCCGACAGATGGCATTGCAAACGTACTCGGTTTTACTCCATGGGAACTCAAGCCTGAGTACCTGCGATCGATGACTCTTGTCATGGGACAGCGCAATCGCCTATCCTGGGATATTCCTGCAGCCGACTCGTTTTTGCTCAACCAGGCGATCTACCGACTGCCTGATGATGAGTACAAAGCTACCTATAAAGAGCTGGATGAATTGCTCGAACTTGAACCGCTTATGAAGAAGCCCGTGCGCAATCTCTCACTCGGTGAGCGAATGAAATGTGAGATCGCCGCAGGTCTGCTCCACCGTCCCAAAGTACTATTCCTTGATGAACCCACCATCGGGCTGGATATTACAGGTCAGGCGCGCATCCGCGAGTTTTTACGCGAATATAACAAACGCACAGGCGCAACGATTCTCTTAACCAGTCATTACATGGCTGATGTTACGGCACTTTGCGAGCGGATTATCATTATCCATCACGGACACCTCAAATATGATGGCGGCATCGGTGACCTCTCGCGCAAGATCGCGCCCTTCAAATTGATCGGTGTGAGGCTGGCGGAAGTCGATTCGCATGATCTGAGCAAATATGGCACACCCGTTCAAAATGAAGAAGACTGGGAGAAGCAATACATCCAGGTAAAAGCAGAGGATGTAACGCGTGTCACTTCCGGACTTCTGGCTGAGCTGCCCATCCATGACATCACCATCACTGATCCGCCCATTGAAGATGTTATCGAGCAGGCCTTTAATCAATAGCATGTCATTGCGAGGAGGGTCGAAGACCCGACGAAGCAATCTCCAGCTAAACAGCAGAATCTCATCGATACGTTTTCGTCGGTTAAACGAAGATTGCTTCGCTTCGCTCGCAACACTTGCACCTGATGCAAGTGCAGGTGTGACATAGAGGAGTTCATTATGTTCCTTATCTTCCAACGACTTTGGCAGGTGAATTGGGCAGAACAGTGGCAGTACCGCGCCAACCTGATCATGTACCTGCTCTACTGGCTGGTCTCCCCCATCATTTATCTCGCTGTGTGGACAAGTATTGCCAACAGCAAAGGTGACGTGAACGGATTCACAGCTAACGATTTCATCACCTATTACATGACGCTTCTGATCGTCGACCAGATCACGAGCAATATCATTATTCACACCTTTGCGTACAAAATCCAGGATGGGACCCTCTCAGGAGAGTTGATCAAACCAATTCATCCAATGTTGACGAATGCTCTGGTCAATAACATTGCGTTCAAAGGGCTAACAATTTCAGGTCTAATTCCCATTTGGATCCTGTTATTCTTTGTATTTAGACCAGATTTTAGTAGCGTAACACTTAACGGCATTCTGCTGTCCATTCCTGCGATGCTCCTGGGATTCTTCATCGGCTATCTACTCTCGGCAACCATTACAGCGCTCGCATTTTGGACGACACGTGTATATTCCGTCCACGAATTCTTTTATGCCTTAATCCTCCTGTTCTCAGGTCAATTTGTTCCACTTGCCCTCATGCCCAGGATCATTCAGGATATCGCCCAATTTCTTCCGTTTCAATTCCTGATCTATTTTCCGATACAGCTGATTTTGGGAAACCTCTCCACGACGCAGATCACTCAAGGATTTGTGACAGCGATCATCTGGCTGGTTATTTCACTGACATTATTCACGTGGACGTGGCGCAACGGCGTCAGGCGCTTCTCCGCGGTGGGAGCATAAGCATGCATACCTTAAAATTGCTTGCCGCACTCTTCAGATTAAACGTACAACTAGCGTTGGCATACCGTGCCGATACCATTGTCAATATTTTGCTCAACCTTATGTGGCTTGGCTGGGAGCTACTCAGCTTGAGCATCATTTTTAGTAACACCGAGTCCCTTGGCGGCTGGGGCTTCGGAGAATTGATCGCGTTACTCGGTGTTTTCCGTCTGGTCAATATGTTAATGATTACACTCGTTTGGCCCAACACGGAAAAATTCAACCAAAGCATTCGCGATGGATCGATGGACTACACCATTCTCCTGCCTGCCAACAGCATGTTCCTTGTTACATTTTCCCGCATCACGATCTGGCGTTTTTGGGATCTGCTCCTCGCCATCATCCTGATCGTGATCGGCATAAATACTGCGGGTGACATAACCACGCCCCTCAGTATCCTGACCTTTATCCTGCTGACCGTTTCGGGAGCGATCATCATCTACAGCCTTTGGATCGTGCTGATGGCGCTCACATTCTGGTTCACCAAGTTCGATAACAATGTCACCATCCTACAAGCCCTAATGGATGCGGGCCGCTACCCTGTGACTGTATACCCCGTGTGGCTTCGTATCATCGTAACTTTTGTTATCCCGATTGCAGTGGCAACGAACGTCCCGCTCCAGGCCCTGCGCGGTGATTTGAATATCGGGCGTATATTGATGTTTATCTCAATTGGAGTTGCAAGCTTCCTGATCGCATCACAAGTATGGAAACGGGGTCTAAAACAATACAGCGGAGCAAGCAGCTAGAATCGAGAGCGGCAGGATGCCGCTCTTTTATTTTCCCCGCTCAAGCTTGTGAAGAGTATACTCAACTAACGAATCACAATTTCATATGAAAGGAGAGCTGCGGCTCCAATGATTATGAGCGATAAACCATTCCAGGTCGGGTGCATGGGTGCTGGAAGAATTTTCAATGAAGCTCATCTCCCCGCGTATATCTCTCTTGATAATGTCGAATTGGTAGCTATCTACGATCCTAACCTGAAGCGCGCTGAATCAACGCGTGAGCATTATCTCTCCTTATTGAAAGAATCCGGGCGACCTGCGGAAGAAGTAAATGTCCTGATCTGCAACAGTCCTGAAGAACTCATCTCTAACGTCGAGATGATTGACATTTGCTGCCCGGCCCGTTATCACGCTCAATACGCAGTGATGGCGCTGGAAAAAAATGTCCATGTGATGACGGAGAAACCGATGGCACGCACCTGGTGGGAAGCTAAACATGTGGCAGAGACAGCACGTCAATCACAAGCCATGTTTCAACTTAACGATGATAATTTATTCATTCCCCGTTACCGCGCCATGCGTAACGTGATTGACGATGGAATGATCGGTGAAGTTCAGCATATTTGGATCACGCGTGGCTACCATGGTCCCGAAGATCGAGGCGACTGGTTTTGGGACCCTATGGAAAACGGTGGAGGGGCGATCATGGATTATGGCTCACATGCCGTCTCGTCAGTTTGGTTTCTGGCTGGGTACGATAAGGTGCCAGTCGAGGTCCGCTCGCTGGGGATCGAAGCCCGCCAACGGCTGCGTCTGATCGGTGGACGCTTCCGACAGATCGAAACAGATGACGATGCCCATTTCAAAGTCCGTTTTGTAAATCCGAAAAATGGAGACTGGATCACAACAGTCATCGAAGCCACCTGGGCCTGGCCCGAATTGGGACGCGATGGAAGCGATGTGCACGGCTATATCGAAGTGGAGGGAAGCACTGGCACTGTGACCGCTTGCGTGGACGAAAACGGACATAACTTTTTGCGCGTCGTCAGTCGCACCTTTGGTGAACGCATAATTGAGGTAGAGGATGCTCTGTCGGAATCAGGTTCATTTCGCGCCGAAATCGACAACTTCGTTAAATCGATCCGCGCGGGTGTGCCATCCATTCTCGACGCGGATGTTGCCGCAGGTGGTATCGGCATGATCAATAGTGCACAACTTTCTGAACTTCGCGGCCGCATCGCGATAACGCCAGACGAATTAGTCAAGTTTAGCGAGGAGCAAGTAGCAGATGCGTCGGATGCGTGGCAAGGCGGGGACCGAATTATTCGCACACTCTATGCACCGTTTCGTTTGAATCAATAATATCTGAGGGAATGATATGAATACTGTTCATCCCATGCTGACCAATATCCTTACCCTTGCAGATCGAGATACCTGGCAGAAAAGTATTGACCTGGCTGATGAAGCTTTATCAGCATGGCTAAGAACGCCGCGTACATTGAAACGGATTTATCTGGTTGGTCATGGTTCATCTTTATACAATGCTCAGGTTGGAGAATATGTAATCGAACATATTGCTGGTATTTCATCTAAGGCGATCCCAGCTTTTGCCTTCTCGACTTATATAGAGCAAAGTCTGCTCGACCTGCAAACACTGGTGATTGGAATCTCTACAACTGGCGAAACACAATCAGTTTGCGATGCACTGGAACGTGCGCGTCAGGCAGGTTCAGTGACGCTGGCAATCACTGCTCATAAAGACTCGCCAATCACTCATCATGCGGATGCGATCATCCTAACTGGTGGAGAAGATGATCAGATCTCAGTTAAAACCAAATCCTATGTTCAGGCGCTCATCCCGATTTATTTATTGGCACTTCACTTAGTAGGAGATACTGAATTGAGAAATTATTGGCTGAATCAAATCAACCTGGTTTCAAAAGTCGCTCACCAATTTTTGAGCGAACAATGGAATCAAATCAAACAACTGGCGGTAAAATACGCGAACGCCCCCAATGTCTTTGTGCTAGGTACGGGTCCAAATCTTGGCACGGCTGAAGAGGCGTCCTTGAAAATTATCGAAATGGCGAAGATGTATTCTGAATGTCAGGAACTGGAAGACTTCTTCCATGGCCGCTTGCGGGAAGTAGATATAGACAGTCCACTGTTTTTTATCGCGCCAAACGGGCGCGCCAGCCATCGGGTTTTGGATTTTCTAACGGTGACCGACACGATTCATGCTCCCTCTATTGTCATCACAGACAATATTACATCAGGTATACAACGCCTCGCGACACATGTAATTCACCTGTCTGTTTCCCTGGATGAATTTGCCACTCCCCTGCTTTATGTTTTGCCCATGCACATCTTTGGCTACGAAATGGCTTTACAACGTGGTTACGACCCAACATTACCGCGTTATGACATTGTCGCACAGAATGTGAGATATCAGGGATCAGAATAACCAAAGGAGGACTGTAATACTATTTTGTAAAGCACCTAATTGCTTTATGAAGCGTTTTGGTTAAATCGAATTCGATTGTATAACGTTATCCCCGCCGCGGCAGATACGTTCAGTGACTCGACCCGTTCATCAATTGGAATGCGGACGCGAAGGGCTGCGGCTTGCTCAATCTCTGGCGAGCTGCCAGTCTTCTCGCTTCCAAAGACGATAAGGAGCCGCCGAGGGATGTTCGCGATTTCATCCACTGTTTGTTCAGCTGTTGCCGACGTGACAAGTAAAAGCTGGTTATTTTGTCTGCAATATTCGATCAACTGGCTGGTAGAGGCAGTCATAACAGGCAGGGAGAAAACATAGCCCCGGCTGGCACGAATTAACCTACGGTCATAAATATCGAGGGAATCCATGTTCAATAGGATGATCCCACCTACACCAAGCGCAAGCGAAGTACGAATAATATTTCCAATATTGCCTGAGATGCTCAAGTCTTCCAAAACAACCACATCTTTTGAAATGGTTTTTAACGCCTCCAGACCAATCGGTTTGGGTGTTTCGGCAATCGCAAAGATACGCGAGATCTTGTCATTCTCAAAGAGTTTTTTCGTAGTACGCTTTGCCACCTCATGGATGGTTGCTCCCGCCGTGAGATTTTTTCGCAAGTTCTCTGAAATTACTTCCTCCCCTGCAAAATACAACGATTCGATTTCTATGCCCGCTTCCAACGCCTGAAGGATATTCTCTTCATCATCGATCAGGATTTGGTTAAGTTCCTGTCTGCCCGGGCGAGTCAATAATTTGCGGATGGGTCCTGCCAGTGGATGCAGAAGAGAATCAACAAGGAAGGGATTGTTTGCTGATGGTTCATTCATGCAGGCATGATAACCCTGCTATGGAAGGGGTGTCAAGAAAATATATCGAGGGGTATGTTATCTTACAAGGACAGGTAAAATTGCTCCATATAAATTCAGGAG
>DAINRK010000031.1:15938-17268 GCA_036741855.1 Anaerolineales bacterium | reverse complement strand
TTCCTGTTAATGATCGCGGGCGTAAACTCGAGCCAGATTATGGTAATGGTATTTGTTACTATGATGGGCATCGGCATGGGACTGTCAATTCCTGCCTTTGTCATTGCCGTCCAAACCACTGTGGAGCGACGTCATCTTGGGACTGCCACTTCGATGCTGCAATTTAGCCGTTCGATGGGCGGGACTCTCGGTGTGAGCGTGATGGGCGCGGCGTTGAGCATGCGACTCGCCTCGAGCTTACGCGCCTCCGGTCTGGACCCGAGCCTGGTCGAGCAATTGCTCGAGCCTACACCGGGCTCTGAGCGACTCATCAACGCGGGCGTGCGTGCCGCGATGACAGACGCGATCCATCTTATTTTTGTGATCGCGTTCGTAGCTGCTGTGCTTGGGCTGGTCTCGGTATTGTTCACACCTCGTAAAGAATTGACAGAAGCAGAATCTGTATCCAGAGAAAGCTATCCCCCACCAGTAAGTGCAGATTGATCTACACTTGATGAACAATCAACAAATAAGCGAAAAGTTTTCCAAACTTACATCTCCACTGATCGCGGATGCATGCGTGCGTTTGGCGATACCTCTACGACTTGCTCCTCCTGGTATTCGTCCACTGTTATTTCCGAGTCAAATTGCTGGAAGAGTTCTGCCTGCCAGACATTATGGCAGTGTAGATATCTTCCTTGAAACAATGGGAAATTCACAACCAGGCGATATTCTGGTCATTGACAATGGTGGAAGATTAGATGAAGGCTGCATCGGAGATCTGACCACGCTCGAAGCTAAAGCTTCATAGCTGGCAGGTATGATAGTTTGGGGCGTTCATCGAGATACGAGAGAGCTTGTTGAAACAGGCTTCCCCATTTTTAGTTATGGGACATGTCCCGCAGGTCCACAGCGACTCGATCCGCGTGAGATTGACGCCTTAAGGACAGCTCGCTTCGGCAA
This sequence comes from Anaerolineales bacterium, assembly GCA_036741855.1. Lineage (GTDB taxonomy): Bacteria > Chloroflexota > Anaerolineae > Anaerolineales > Villigracilaceae > Defluviilinea. Next base: position 16,326 of record DAINRK010000031.1, on the reverse strand, counting down.
CCACGAACTTACAAATGAAGATATTGTATTGGCAGATGCAGATGGTATACTGTTCATCCCCACCGAGCAAGTGGATGAGGTTTTCTCAACAGCTTATGGGATTTGTGAGAAAGAGCGTCATCAAGCACAATTGATACGGAATGGAAGGAAACTGCGCGAGCAACTTCAGTTTGACAAATATCTTCTTCAACGCGAACGTAATGACGCATACACATTCCGGCAACACTTACGAAGCATCGGCGGAGCAATTGAGGAATAAGAACTTTTCCTGACAATGGACCCTGGGGTCCGCAGCTGGAATGGTAATAATACAATCATTGCCCAGTGTTCACTCACTGGGCTTTTTTCTTGACACAACAGTACAGGTTGTGCAGTTATTATTCTCGTA
>DAINRK010000031.1:0-15838 GCA_036741855.1 Anaerolineales bacterium | reverse complement strand
CACTGGGCTTTTTTCTTGACACAACAGTACAGGTTGTGCAGTTATTATTCTCGTATTCTGTCTATCTATTTATCAGCACGAGCACGACCACTGCCATGATGATGTACATCAATTCAGGTCTTACTATTGGCTTCATCTTTGCCTCCATGGAACATAACGAATCACGAGAAAATCAGTTATGTTCAATTTTGTGGGTCAATACACAAACGTGGAGCAGATTGCCATAATACTCAACACCAGGGAGTCGATGAGTTATGGAAATACTTCGTGCACAGGTAAAAGATACAGATCTCATTGCACCGTTATTCGATGCCTACCGTCAGTTCTATAAAGCATTGTCTGATATCGAAGCATCTCGTCAGTTTATTTTTGAACGATTGACAAACGGCGAATCTGTGATCTTCCTGGCAATGGAAGGTGAACGTGCACTTGGATTTGTCCAGCTTTATCCGTTGTTCGCCTCGGTTGCATTGCAATCATTGTGGCTACTCAACGATCTCTTTATAGATTCTGCAGCGAGAAAGCAGGGTGTTGGTGAGAGATTGATGAAACATGCAGAACAGTTTGCATACGAAACAGGCAGCCGCGGACTTTTCCTGCGTACTGCCACAGATAACTATCCGGCACAGAAACTTTATGAAAAGTGCGGCTGGGTAAGAGATGAGAAGTTTTATCGCTATGACCGGATCTTAAGATAGGCCGACAAGCAGAGGCATCCTGAAGAATCTCACTCAATGTGTTTACGCAATTGAATAGCTTTTAGTGTTGTCCCCAATTACATTAGAAGAGGACTCATGAAGAGTCCTCTTCTATTTTGGTGTATGATTACGAAGATTCATAACGGATTTCAAAATGGTAGCAATCATGTCACATAAAATCATCGATGGGAAGAAGCACGCCCAAATTGTCAAAGACGAAGTTCGGGCAAGGGTCAGCGCTCTAAAGGAGATGGGCTGGTCGCTCCGCCTCATTTCGATTGATATTGGGGAAATCGGGCCGGTGAGAGTATTCATCAAGAATCAGCAAAAAGCTTGTGCCGAGGTCGGTATCGAGTACGAAAATCGACATTATTCTACTGATGTCACCCAGCGAGAGGTGCTAGCTGCAATCCACGCGTTAAATGCCGACCCGCGAGTGACCGGCATCATTTTGCAACGTCCTGTCCCATCAACATTGGATCTGGAGGAACTGGAAAATGCCATGCATCCCAGTAAAGATGTGGAAGGGATGAGCTCTGCCAATATCGGCAATATCGTCTACGGCGATTCGTCTTTAGGACCTTGCACCTCGCTGGCATCCGTCGAATTGCTGCGCACGACCGGGCTTAATCTCCGCGGCCTGGAAGTGGTCGTGGTGGGTCATTCAGAAATTGTGGGGAAACCAGTTGCGTTATTGCTGGTGGAAGACCTAGCCACCGTCACGATCTGTCATCACGCCACTCGCAATCTTACCTATCATACACGCCAGGCGGATGCACTTATCGTCGCGGTGGGCAAGCCTGGGCTCATCACAGCAGATATGGTCAAGCCTGGCGCGGCAGTGATTGACATCGGAATCAATCAGGTGGAGGTTACCCTGCCGGATGGGACGCGCGGCACAAAAATCGTGGGCGATGTGGATTTTGAAGGTGTTCATCCGGTGGCTGGCTGGATCACGCCTGTGCCGGGCGGTGTAGGGCCGATGACAGTAGCCATGCTGTTGCGTAACACGGTTGTTGCAACAGAACGTCAGAAGAGTAAATACGAAGAGACGATGAGTGTATGAACTGCCGCCTTACTCACATCGGCACAGCGACAATGCTTTTGGAGATTGGTTCAATCCGCATCCTGACTGACCCGGTCTTCGATCCGCCAGGTGGCGATTATCACTTTGGCTACGGAACGGGTGCGAAGAAATTAACGCCTCCAGCGATAAAGCACGAAGATATTGGAAAGATAGATGTAGTCCTGTTAAGTCATGACCATCATGAAGATAATCTGGATCGTGCCGGGCGTGCGCTTTTGCCGAGTGTTGGGAAGGTGATTACAACGGTTACAGGTGCAAGGCGATTGGGGAATAATACGATTGGCTTGAAACCCTGGCAAAGCACTACGATCCAGTCAGATGATTCAGAAATCAAAGTAACCGCAGTGCCTGCCCATCACGGTTCGCTATGGAGTTACATCATTGTAGGCGAGACAACCGGCTTTATCTTGGAGTGGAATGGTCAAAAGCATGGAGCGTTGTACATCTCTGGAGATACCGTCTGGTTCAATGGTATCCGTGAGATTGCACATCGTTTCAAAGTTAGCGCTGCAATCCTTCACATCGGCAAGGCAAGTTTCCCGATTACAGGTCCCATTCGATTTACATTAAACGCCAAAGAAGCAGCACGCATAACGAGAACACTTAATTTACGAACAATGATTCCGATCCATTACGAAGGCTGGAGTCATTTTCGAGAGCCCAAGGCAGAAGCTGAAAAGCATTTCAGAGCTGTGGAAATTAGTGAGAAAGTGCAATGGCTGCCACTGGGCGTTCCAGCGAATGTTGAAGTCTAAGAGAGATTTCATGGAATTGAAAATAATTGTTGTAAAAGTTATTAATCACTTTCTGGAAGGATGATAAACATGGATCTGGTAAAAATCTCAACCGTTGAGGGACGCATACCTGTTACAGTATTCCAACTGCAGGACCGAGTCAATTTGGGGAACTTTGCAGAGCTCGAGCAAACAGCAAAAGATGCTTACGACGCAGGGATGCGCGACCTGGTGATTGACCTCAGCCAGACTCCATCCCTTACCAGTATTGGCATCCGTGCAATCGTGGTTATCCACCGGCTGCTCTCAACTGACAAGGCAAAGCATCTCAAACTTGCGGGTGCAATCGTACCCATCCGTGAAATGTTGGGCATTGCGGGCATTACCCAGTTTATCGAGATGTATGATAGGGTGGATGAAGCGGTGGCATCCTTTTAATAAAGTAACTCTATCTCCCCCACCTTGGCTGCCAATCAGAAGTAAGACTAGTCGTCAAACGCGTCAGTCCGCCTCCATTCGGGCGGATCTTGTAAATTTCGTTGTTGCCATCGCGAAAGGAAGTGAATGCGATCCACTCGCCATCTGGCGACCAGGTTGGACCGAGATTGTCTCCGCCGTTCGTGAGTCTTTTCAAGCCTGTTCCATCGATCTTGATAATGAAGATATCGTGGTCACCGGCAGGTCCGCGATAAAAGGCAAGCCATTTCCCATCCGGTGACCAGCTACTGCGTCCACCCATGTTATTGAGATCAGTCACCTGGTTCGCTTGTTTCCCACTTGCCTTCGCAGTATATAATTGCCGCTCCCCCGAGCGGTTTGAAGCGAACGCGATCATCGAACCATCAGGTGACCAGGTTGGGTCAATGTCATCACGAAACGTAATGGCATGAGGGTCACTTCCATCCGCGTTCATAACCCACAGTCCATTTCCGTTGTTTGTAAAGATAATACGCTCTCCATTCGGAGAAAGCTCCGGCGCATATAGCGTACCGATATTATTTGTCAGCTGCTGCAACCCATTTCCATTGGTATCCATGGAATAGATCTCATAGGTTCCACTTTGCCTCGAGGAAAAATAAATTGTCTGGCCATCTGGCGAGAGCGATGCATAAAAGGCAGTGGACTGGAGGTCTGTGAGTTGTTTTCGTCCAGAGCCATCTGCATTCATGATGCAGATCTGGTCGATCTGTTCGATAAAGCAGGTGAATACGATCTTGCCTCCTGCAGAAGAACCGGGTATCGGTGAGGAAACTACACTTGGAACAATTGTTGGAGATAATGTGGGTGTAGATAGGTCGACGAACGGAGTCGTGATAACAGGCGAACCAATCGGTGAGCCGGAAAATTCAACCTGCGTCGCGGTAGCACGCGGCACAGGCGGGTTTTGCCAGATGTAAACAAACACGCCCGCGAGGATGCAAAGCCCGATCACCCCACAGCTTAAGCCGCCGATGAGAAAGGCATCAAAAATGGAAAGAATTTTTTTGGATGATTCCATTGTTCCTAGTGATTCAACGCCGATAGGATAAAGAATATTTCACAATTTTACTCATTGCAGATGGAAACAAAAAGTCTGTGGCGAAACTGTCATTCCGCCACAGACCTACTAAACCCATAATGGGCGCGTAAGGTTAATCCTTATGCGTAGACCGGTTGCAACTCCAGACGACTCTTGAGGTTCTGGAGCATTGCCTCCACCTCATGCTCGTTCTCCTGGATGACAATTTCTTCCTTCATCCGTTTGAGTAGCGAGGATGGAATCTGATATTCGAATCGTAGTGTCACCTGTGTTTGCTGCCCTGTGGGCTGGAATCTCCACGTGATGGTGCTATCGAGATCTTTGCTGCTTTTAAAGACCAGGCGTTCGTAAGGCACGTACTCGATCGTTTCGCACTTGCTTTCGAACTGCGCCCCAGACATCTTGTACGTCCAGCCAAAATTGAAACTCTCATTGTTTTTTGACCTCTTGACATTCTTGACCTCAATGATGTTGGGCCAAATCTCAGGCAGATGATGTGGGTCGGTAAGGAAGTCGAACACTCTGTCGACGGAGGTATCAACTCTTATATCCTGTAGGATTGTTTTCATGACGAACTCCTTTCTCGTTTCTTAAAACAGTTTGGTACTGAACTCAAATTTCAGGCGGAGCGATGGATGCACTGTCCCTAATCGCCCAAGGTTTGACAATACTGTTTGTCTCTAGGCGCAAACCACCTCCTTTCTTCAATAATCTGGATTAGCTGGTGTGATAAGGCAGGCCAAGCCGACCGTTCTAGAAATGTAAGAACGGAAGATAAAATTAATTGACTTGCTTATTACAGATGAGAATTTATTACGCGGCTGAATAATTTGCCGATTGTTTCTAAAAGGGATTAGATACTTATCACTATACAACAGTCAAGTAAGAGATTCAACCCATTTTGGCAGGGTCTAAAGTTTTTCTAATAGTATTCCCTGTAATTTGAAAATTGCTCTCATCCTCGACTCATTTTCTGGAAACTTTCATTCAACGCGAATGAGCAACAACTGTCCGAATCTTACATCCCCGTTTCGGAAACATACTCCAAGCTAAACTGCTAAACACGACGAAGTTATCGCCCCCAGCGTGGCTGATAATCAGATATTGCACTGTTGGTCAAACGCGTCGCACCGGTGCCATCCGGGCGGATGATGTAAATCTCGTTGTTGCCATCTCGAAATGAGGTAAAGGTAATCCAGTTTCCATCCGGCGACCAACTAGGTCCGAGATTATCTCCTCCATTGGTCAGCTGGACGAGTCCAGTCCCATCTGCGTTGATGACGTAAATATTGTGACTCTCAGGAGGACCGGCATAAAAAGCCAGTCTCCTTCCATCAGGTGACCAGGTACTGCGCCCACCCATATCCGGCAGATTCGTCACCTGACGAATCTCCGTTCCATCCCGCTCCATGACAAATAACTGACGTGCTCCCGTTCGGGAGGATGCAAACGCGATCATCGAACCATCTGGCGACCAGGTTGGGTCAATATCATCATAGGGACTATTTGTGATGGGATGGGGGTTCTTTCCGTCCGAGCGCATGATCCAAATTTTTTGACTCCCATCCACATTATTTGTGAAAATGATCTTCTCGCCATCAGGAGACATCTCTGGTGCATACAGTGTGCCGATATTTTTAGTCAGGCGCCTCAGCCCTCTTCCGCGGATGTTCATGGAATAGACTTCAAATCCTCCACTCTCGCGAGAGGCAAAGAATATGGTTTTCCCATCGGCGGAGAATGAAGCGTAAAAAGAAGTCGCGCTAAAATCTGTGAGTTGTTTGCGGTCAGTACCATCGGCGTTCATCATGCAGATCTGATCGATTTGGTTGACGAAACAGGTGAACACGATCTTGCCAGATGGAGAAGCCACGTTCCCAGAAATAGGAACAGGCGAAGGGATGAGGGAGGTCGGAACGACTCCTTCGACTGTTGGTGTAATCGTTGGGAATAGGGTCGCTGTGGGAAACTGCGAAACCGGAGCGGTAGGGGTCGCCGTAGGGATATCCGAAAGCCCGGCCGGTGTTAACGTTGGTACAGGCTTAGGCGGATTCTGCCAGACAAAAATAAATCCACCCATCAGCACACACAACCCGATCACGCCACAGCCCAGGCCGCTGAGGAGGAACCGGTCAAAGATTGCAAAGAATTTCCTGGAGACTTCCTTCGATTGATTCATATTTCACTATGACGAACACCGGAAGGTTTACGTTCCCATCCGGAATCATACCTCAATATGAACCGCAGTAATGGATCTGATTTCAATTCATGTGTGCTTCTAATAAGAGTATCTAAGGTAATTCATTGTTCATCTGGACACTGGAGTCTTTCAGCAATTCCCTCGTATCCTTTCTTTACATCCTCTTCGTATCCGTCCGACCCGGGTTTTACAAGTTGGTCGAAAGGAAGGTAGAAAGCGCGCGGCTTGGCCGTCCCAGCAAAATCCCAAAATCTCGGGCTGAAAAACGGACTATATACGATGCCCTGTGGGCTATCACCAGGCTTATCCCCCCGGTATGCGCAGAAACATCTGTGGACAAGTCCCTTAGCCAGCAACTCGTCCAGGGGCCGGTACCAGTCTGATGGGCTAAATCCTACCAGCTTCGCCATCATTATCTCCTTTTTTTTCCCGCCTTCCACCTTAAATACTATGGGCACCGGATCCCCTTCCACCTGCACCAGATTCCCGCCTAGCGCAACCGTTCCCCAGAGAATAGATTGCGCGGTTTCCCAACCTTTACCACCCTTTGTAAAGTAGATCGTTCCCTCGCCCTTGCAAAGCCAGTTCATTTTTTGTTCGCGCCAGGCTTCGAGCCGCTTTCGACCAGATCGCTTTCGTTCGGCCCGTTTTCGTTTAAATTCATCTTCGATCTGCATGGCGATAAGCTTATCAATATCCTTGCGCCCGATCGTCAGGAAGTTTGATACCGCACCCCTTTGGAGTGTTTCCTTGACATATACCCCAACTGCCTGGAAGTTCGAATCGGCTTCGGTAGCCAAATTCTTTACAGTTAGTCCCAGCGTCTTATCGCCCCAGATCCTCACTTTCCACAAGTTGTTGGTTGGTGTAACAAGACTATCTGTCCACTTCACAAAGTCACAGATCGGCAAATCAGCCTTGCCTTTTTCCCGCTCAGCGATATCAATTATTTCAATGGTGGGCCTGGACGGTTTCCGGTTGCGAATATAATTATTTCGATAGGCTTCCAGGTCGGCGGCAGAGACAGCTTCTTTTTGGAGGATGTGATTCCAATCCAGCATCTCTTCCAGATCTGATGACAGGCTGGCAGCAGCATCAGCAGGCAGTTTTGCCTCGGGCATAAAGCCTACGAACGCGGCATTGTAACTATCTTCGACTTGCTGACGCGTCAGGTCACTCAGATACCGCTTGACTAAGCCAATCGTAGAAATACTGGGGTCATCGCCTGGCAGGGTTGTCTCAAAGGTCAAGACGACCTGGTCTTTGTCACCCGTTTCTGCATTTTCTGTCACCTCCACGACCGTCGCCTCATGCATCCAGCGTAGCCATTGATTCTCTTTGCCCCCTTTACTTCCCTTCTTATTATTGTTATTGGTCGTAGCTTTGCTACGTGTCCGCACGATGGGTCCACCCATTTTATACGCCCAGCCACCACTATCAATACTCCTCCCCAAATATGCTTCGGGAATCAAGCCATCGCCTTCCCTGGTCGCCAATGGTTTGGCAACCCGCCATTGGTCAGGAACCTCATGTACAAAGCGAAGCCACAATATGCTGGCACCCACTTCGAAATCATTTCTGTCTTTCGCTTTTACAAAATAAGGGCGTGAGCCCGCGGATCGTGCCTTGGATTCATAATACTTTTTTTCCTCTCCCATGTACCAGCCTGGCTTCTCAGCTAACCCGGCGGCGCCCTCATGCCCACGCAGATGCTGGATATGTTCCGCAACCTCGTTGCATACCGCGCGGGTGACAATCAACCGGTTGGCGCGGTCGTGTTCCTTACGCCAGCCTGTTAAATTGTCCTTTTTCCACTTTTCCATGATAGCGAGGTATTGACCCGTTCTTTTATCACGAGCGGAATTGCGTGCCTTCTGCTCATCAGGTGAGAGATTCTCCCAATCTTCATTGGGGTTCGTGACCTCGGTCAGGCGCAGGTCTGTTACCTCGACAATTTCCTTCCACATCCACAATGGCAGCTGCTTCTTATAGGACTTAAGCTTCTCCAGTACCTGTTCATCTGTCAGGTCATCAATGTCGTAATTGGTATCATTTGACGGGTCATCATCTTTGTTTTTCAACCCCTCTTGAATATCCATTGTCTGAAGGTCCAGCAGCAAAGCCCTGGGGTCATACCAGGAATCATGCGCGCTTGCATACCGCATCCCTGAAAAGTGGATTACCATATATTGAAGCCAGAGTGGGAAACGCTCCGGTTCCTTCCAAAAACGCTGAAACACTTCATACAACAATTGATCGAGATTCAATTTCTCAAGCCGCGCATTTTCCATTTCTGCCAGATAGAGCATGATATCTTTTACGGTCACGGGTCCATCAGGTACATACTCTGATAAATACGTTTCTCTGTCGATGTCGAGAGCAGAGGTTATAGGGGCGAGTTTCTCTTCTAAACCATCTTTCTGTATCTTATTTTTTGCCTTTAGGATATCATTTTCACATTTTTCCAAGGCGGATCGTTGCGGCTTTATCTTCTCCTCATCCCACTTGGCATTGTCTTTTTGTCCCAAGTATTCAATTGCGACCTGCAGATCCTCCAGCTTGTTCAACTCGCTTTCAAGAATCTCTTTCATGCCTGTACCACTTAAGATATTGCTTGCATCCTGGCAAATCCTTTTCTCATCCTCTAATGCGCGCAACTCAGTTGCGCCCTCTGGCATCGATTTCTTTTTCTCCTCTAGCGAGATACGGAGTGAATTAATTTTTGAATCCAGCTTAAGGATTACTTTGTCAAGTTGCTTTTGAGCTTTCCTGGTTTTGTCATTTTGATTTTTGATCAACTGCTTTAACCAGTTGGGATCGGATTTCTGTATGAACGGCAGGATTTCTTTTTGCAAGCTCTCGATCACACTGCCAAATGCCTCGCGTACGCCGCGATTGATCTCATCGATAACCGGCTGTCCCACTTTCCATTTTCCCTCCCCAAATCGTTTGCTAATCTTATTGTACAGGTCGCCTTGGGCAAAATAGTTCAGAACGTCTTCTAGCTTCGGCGGGTTGGTCAGACGTACAATAGCAGCTTTTAATTTTTCTCGCTCTGCTTCCCGGGTTTCGATCTGCTTCTGAAGTGGTTCCAGAACATGAAGGATTTCCGCCTCCTTCTTGGAATTTTCTTTGACTAGCTTAGCAAAATCTTCTTTGCGTTTCTCAAGCTTGGCTTGCGCAGCAGCGAATTCCCTTAATTTGTCACGTTCCGCCTCCATCGTGGAAAGAACAGTTTTGAGATCTTCAAGTTCCTTGCTCTTAATGTCTGGGTTAGTTACGTTTGGATCCTTCAACCGGCTTTGCCTTTTCGCGATCTCTTGTGTCAATCCCTTGCAGTACCCCTCCCATTCAGTGACGCGCATGGCAACGAAATTTTTTTCCTTTCGATCGCGGCTTTCATCTGCCTCTTTGGCATATTTTTCAAAATTTAATGTGAAGTCGTCGTACAGGCCAAAGAGCAATTTCTTAAGCCGTGCCATTTCTTCTTTTCCCGCTTGAGAATTTGTTACCGGTACAGAGGGTTGAGTAGAATCGTCAAAGTATTTCCGCCACTTTTGTTCAGAATTGTAGGCATCTGATATTACTTTTTTCTGAGCCTTTTCAAACTCAGCTTTCTCTTGTGCAAAATCCTCGATTTTTTTATTTCTATTTTTTACCCATAGATCCACTTCATAATAATACAATAGGAAGTGCCGCAATTTTAAATCGCGCTTGGGATAGATCGTCTTCAGCAAGACCGGGTTCTGCCATTGGAAATAAATTTTTTCAGCCATTCTCCGCTCCTCAAGTAACTGAATAGGTCCCTGTTCCTATTTTATTCCATTCTGCGAAACTTGGAGAGGGAGAATCACTACGGCATCTAAAAAGAAAAAGCCTCTGGAGATCGAGCAATTCCAGAAGCTGATAGCATCAATGCTAATTAATCTAAATATCAAAAGAGCACGTTCGTCCTTCGAGATTGGTAGTCTGGAAATATTACATTTGTCGCCGTGTTATTCAATCGCTTGACTAGAACTTCTGATAACACGTCACGATAATCGGTCGTGACGGCCAGATCGCCTGGTCCCACCATTTGACCCTCCTGCATCCCAGGCCATTCACCGTGGACTTTGCCGCCGTCGACGTTTCCTCCTAAAACCATCATCATGCTTCCGTGTCCATGGTCTGTACCAAGACTTCCGTTCTCTGAAGCTCTTCGACCAAATTCAGACATGGTCACAGTTGTGAGTTGATTCATGTGATCGTGCATATCCGCGTGAAATGCCGCTAGACCATCGGCTAGATCCTTCATAAGATTCGGCATCAGCCCGGATGTGGAGCCTTGCGCGAAGTGCGTATCCCAACCACCCACATCGATAGCCGAGACCTCAAGTCCCACTTCCGCTTTGATGAGCATGGCTGTCTGTTTGAGCGCCAGCCCAAACTCTGAGTCTGGATATTTGGCTGATCGTGAGGGCATATAGGTTAGCGGGTCAAGTGTTTGCAACGTGTCCATGATCGAAAGGGTATCGTGCCCCAACTCGTCATCCTCATAAACTGTGTTCAAAGCAACGCGCATTTGTTGCAAAGCACGCTGATCGCCGCCGAGGTGAAAATCCGCAATTGAGCGTAAAGCAGAGACAGGCACTGTCCCACTCAAGCTCCGCTGTGGACGCGTGCCCATTCCCACCGCGCGCAAAGGGGATGAGTTACCCGTGTTCAATGTGGCCAGATGACGACCGATCCAGCCCGAGGCGGGACCGCGTTCATCGTCCACGCCGCGTTCCATCAACTCCATCGCTTTGAAGTGACTTCGCGACTCATCAGGCGCCCCACACGCATGGATGATGGCCAACTGCTGGCTTTCCCATGCGTCAAGCAAAGAATGCATCGAAGGATGAAAGCCAAAGAATCCGTCCAGATCTAAAACTCTATCTTCTTTCTTCTTTCCCGCGTCATCAGGGTGCGGGATGCCAAGAGATGGGCGTAATCGGTAATATGCTTCTTCTCCATGTGGCACGACCATGTTGAGAACATCTGCTGCGCCGCGCAGGAAGATGACAACCAAAGTATCGCCGCGCGGGGCCGTGTTCTTTGGCGAAAAAGCGAGGCGAGGCATCCATGAGGGCAATGCAACTTGGTATCCGGTAGGTTTTGTGAGCGTGGTGAACATTGTTTATCTCCATATCAAATGGTGGTTGAGTAGGGCAAGTGTTTTCCTTGCCCGTATCGAAACCACATTTCGCAATTTGATTCTTAATTGTTATTGTTGGTTTCGATACGCCCTGCAACGAACACGCAGGGCTACTCAACCAACGACGATATTATCTCCACTGAAACGCAGGCGAGGCGATAATTCCAGCAGTGACGATTTGGAGTGTTTCTTCCTCGGTCGCGCCAGCTGACAAAACGGAATCAATCAACTCGTCCCGCGTGACCGGAGAAAGCGGTGCGCCTAATAAAAGAGAAGAGACCGCGTCCACCTCATCCTGTAAATTATCTGCCATTGAGACATCCATCAATGCTTTGAGATTCTGTTTTGTTCCATTCATTTCATTCCGGATGAGACCAAAAGCAAATTGCCAACGCGGCATCAGATTGCCTTGCCACGATTCGCTCCGATCTGGATAGCCATCCGGCGTCGGCCAATTGAAGTAGAGTTGACCCATACGAAGCAAATGATCGTGGATGGCAACGCCATCTGTTTCAGTATTGGTCATGCGAAGTGCAGAAAGGACGAAGTTCGCGGGACGTTTATATTTCGGCTGCGCGAGGGGTAAACCGTCAAGCAGGATGACTCGTAAAACCGCTTTGATATCACCGTTTGTATTGAGAAAAGTCTGCGCTGCTTTCTCGATCATCTCTTGCGGAGGATCATCTGCGATGAAGCGACGAGTTAGTTTTGTAGCGATGAAGCGCGCCGTACTTGGATGCGTGACTAATGTTTCAATGATTTGCTCTGCTTCTCGGACTCCAGAGTTAGAAATGGTGAGACCCAGAACATTCTTTGTACCAATGTCATGTAGATCTTCCTTGAAGACGAAATCGCCCAGCCAAAAATGATCTTTGACATTCCAACCCGTAAGACATCGCGCGAGTTCCATTACATCCTGTTGGGTATAGCCACCATCCACGCCGAGGGTATGAAGCTCCATGAGTTCGCGCGCATAGTTTTCGTTGGGGGCGCTTTTTTCGTTTGCCTGGTTATCAAGATAGATCATCATTGCGGGTGAATGTGCCGAGCCCCAGACCAGATCACGGAATGAGCCTAGCGCGTGCTCGCGTATCACCTCGCGGTCATCCACAGTTTTGAGATAGAAGCAATTGCCTTTCTCGATGTAAATGTTGAAGTGGTCGCTCCAAAACTCAACCATGAGTTCGTAGAGTTGACGCCTACTGTAGATTTGTCTGAGCAAAGTTCCCTGGCGCAATTCATGTGCTGGTCTTTCTCGGTCGTAGCTGTCAAAGAGCTGGTTGGTCACCGCTTCGATCTCGTTTGCTTCCATTCTCAAAGTTTTGAACGGTCTAAGGAGAATCTCGCAATCGAGGTCGTTGATGGATTCAAAGGCGAGTTGTTCCTCAACCCATGCTTCCAAACCAATCTCTTGAAAACGGGCGCGTTCTTCGACGCGTGGACCAAAGGTGAGTCTATTGAGTGTGAGGAAATCTTGTGCATCAAGTGGAGCCCACGGAACGGTTGGAAGTTCTCCCCCCAGCCTGCGGTAGACAGGAGCGCAGCTTGAAAGTGCCGCGCTGGCTGTGACAAGAGCACCAAGTTTGAGGAAGTCGCGTCTTGATATAGTCATTTTATGTATTCAGAGGACACTAAGTTAGCAAAGGTTTAGGCGTGAGATGCAGAGGGTGTTATAGAAGAGATTGGGGTCTTTTCACGCGGCATCCAATTGAGGATGGCAAAGCCTGTTGCGCCGAAGGCGGTGATGAGCAGGATGGGCCAGAGGAAGAGCCAGCCCAGTACAGGGAAGAATGCTGCAAGTTCCAGGACAATCGCGCCCCGAATGAATCCGCTGAGCGGGGTGAGCGAGGTTCCTGTGCGTTTCATCTGTTCGCCGAGGTGCGCGGCGATACCAGCGGAGCCAATCGATGAGAGTGTCAATGAGACAGCGAGCAGAATCCAACCAAGGAATTTGGCTGGCCCGAAGGGCATAGCTATCAAAATGATGATTGGAATGGTGACTATGACCAGGATTACGAACCCCATCCAGAAGGTGCGTGAGAGAGTCTTTTCGACCCGTGTCTGCGCGCGGGCGATGAGATTTGGGAACAAAAGCCACCACGCGGCGAGCATGGATGGAAAGGCAGTGCTAATAATGAGCAGGATGAAGAAAATGGCAGAGATGTCAGCCATGGCAATTTTCCTTTCTTTTGTTTGATATAAAGGATACAGGGAGAAACGGAAAAAAGTTGCACCGGACATATGCCTCCTCCGTAATCAGGCGAGGAGTTAATAATAAAAGACGCGCGGGCGGCGCGTCAAAAATTCTTAACCATGGAGACACGGAGTCACTACGTGTATTATTCTCTGTGTTTCCGTGGCTCTGTGGTTAGTTATGAAGAGATCGTTTCGCGTTGGAAGAATCCCAATATGACTGCACCAAGGCTAACAAACCCAACATACGGAAACAGGAGGAACCATCCCACAAATGGCAGTGCACATGCCAGAGAAAGACATATTGTCCCCCCAAAAGTTTGTTTCCAGCTCGAAAAATCAGAGAAGATACGCTCACCAATCAAGTTGGATATCCCTGCCAGTCCCAGGCTGAGCACGATTGTCAGGAATGCGAGAATGATCAATGCAGGAATCGTAAGAATACCTCTAATAAATGGCCCCGCGTTTTCAGCAACTGAGAGCAGAACAGCTGCGATTACAAAGAAGAAGGCGAAATTCACCAGCCCGATCCCAAATGAACGAGCTGGCATGGATTGAATAACGGACTTTACCTTTGTAATGTGTGGAAGAAATAAGGCATTCAGCACAAGGAAATACCCAGATAAGCCAAGGGTTAACAGTACGAGTGCAACGAATAGTCGAAGGATATCAGACATGAATTCTCCTTTCAGTGCGAGGTATTATTTTGATTTCTCAACAACAATCCATTTCCAATAATCCACAATGTAGAAACACCAACCAGTGTGAGCACAATGGCCATACTCGATAACTCTATAACAGGGATTTCAGGTACTGCTAGTATTTGAAGTTGCGAGAACAAATCGAGCCATGCCGTCCATTGAGATTGCAATTGCATCAATACGTCTGCAAAAGAGGGAATTTGTACACTGGATACATATGGAGTAATCAATTGCATCACCAATGGCGCGGCACTCACGAGCACTATCGCTGCAAGCGCGGCTTGTAAGGTCGCCGTCAGTGTGAGCCAGCCAGGGAGTTGCGGAACGGGCAGGCTCGATTGCTGCTTAAAGGGTGAGCCGAGGTCTCGAGATACGGCCACGTCTGGGAGAGATTCAATTTCAGCGAATAGATTCCTTAGAATGGCCAGGCGCGCCGCACACTCCTCACAGGAAGATAAGTGCGACTCGATTTGTGCGCGATCTGCGATTTCATTATCCAAATATTCGTTAAGTTGATCTTCAGTCAGATGCATGGATTTTCTCCGCCAGAAGTTTGCGAGCGCGGAAAAGATGACTTTTCACATCGCTCAATGGGATATCTAACTCTCCAGCGATTTCATCATAAGACAATTCCTGATAATGCCTCAATTCGATGACGAGGCGATACTGTGGAGGTAATGAAGCCAGCGCGCGGCGAATATGCTCGCTTCTCTCATGGACCTCCATAACAGCTTCGGGTCTCTGGCTTTCACCGGCATCTCGTTCATCATTAAGTTCAACACTTTTAGGCTGCGACTCAAGATGATTGAGACACACGTTCGCAGCCACACGCCGAATCCACGGACCAAACTCGCGCTCGATATCAAATGTGTTGATGCGATCGTATGCACGTATGAAAGATTCCTGAGCCAGATCTTCAGCTTCGCCGCGCTCATGCAAAATGCGATAACAGACATTGAATATACTCGTCTGGTAACGCGTGACGAGTTCGCCATACGCCTCGTCATCACCGCGACGGGCGCGCAGGATCAGGTCGCGGTCGGTAGGCGCGGTCATGGCTACAGTGTAATACAGGTCTGGAGATGAAAAAGTTGCACTAAAATCAAGATGCAGAGTGAATTGCCGATCAAAGAATGATTTAACAATTATTAGGAATAGATGTGTTGATAAAGCGATGTAGCTGACGTACAGTTATAATGACTTCTATGGCTGTTTTCCACAATCTAACAGCTGACAGCCCGTCGCAAAAGAATCCATTGCTCGAAACTCTGAACAGTTATGTGCCTGTCTTAATCCGCCAGAGGTTGGCAAAATCAACGGCACCTTTACGCGCACCTGAATACGAATCATTGCAGGCTGGGGTCCTGTTTGCCGACATATCTGGTTTTACGCGCCTAACTGAGGAGTTGGTACGTAGTGGCCCGCGCGGCGTGGAAAAAGTATCTGTCGCTTTGAACGATTATTTTGGGCGCTGGATTGATATCATCAACGCGTATGGCGGGGATGCAGTCAAATTTGCCGGTGATGGGC
>DAINRK010000030.1:6652-17623 GCA_036741855.1 Anaerolineales bacterium | reverse complement strand
ATTCAAAGCGGGGGACATCGCGTATCAAAACCGCCGGTAGGCTCAAGGTCCCCGAAGAACGGATGGGAAGGAACTGCCGGAGCGTGTGCATTCCATAAAACAATCCGGCTGGGTAGTTTGCTTTGAGTCTTATGCTGTCAGTTGTGATCGATAATTCGTACCCCTCTTCCCCCAGGCTTTCTTCGGAGTTTAGAGAAAGGTAAATGTTGCCTTGACCGGGGTTGTTGCTTTGCTCTACCACAGGAACTTCATAACCACTGACCTCCCCAAGAGAAGTTGAAAGAAGATTTGCAATGAAAACAGTCTCAGGATTGTCCCTTTGTGAAAAGATGATTGTGTTTGATGAAATAACAAAAGTCCCCTCGTACTCAAAAATAGATGTAGGCTTTGGTATGAGATTATGCATGAATGTGGTATCCTCAAACTGATGATACCGCTTTTTGAGTCATTTGATAGCTGTAAGCGGAATCAAAATGATTTCCATTCATTATGGATAACCAGCCAGCCTTCGACCGAGGTCTTATCCCTCCAGCATTGATTGGCATCTTCTCTGTAATTGGTATATGCCTTGTCCTATTGATTTACCGTTACGACACATCGCGCGCGGTAGTTGAAGTTACTGTCACACAAACACCATTCAAATATATTTACCTGGGGACTGAACCAGCTATTTCCACGGAGCCTTCGCCTGAAGAATCTGCAACCGGGACACTTTCAGAAGAACCACCTCCGATCTTCACTCAAGCCCCTCCCATCATATTGACACCAAACACACCTGTGCCCTCTCCGCTTACCCCATCAAATCCCACAATCACACCTGATTCCGCTGCTCCTCCTCCGCTCAACGCCGGCACATACGATGATGTTTACCCTGGCCTCATCTACAGTAACGGTTGGGTTCCCCAAACAAATGTTAGCGGCGCGTATCAAAACACATTGCATGTTTCCACTACATTAACAAGCCCTGGGAACTCAATTACATTCAGGTTTATTGGACAGGAAGTGCGACTACTCTATCAATCAGGTGCAAGCCTTGGCATACTCCGTGTCTTGTTGGATGGAACACAAGCCCTATTGAATCAAGCTGGTACGTCTAATGAATTTGTTTTAACCGCTACTTCCGTTGGAACTCATACGGTTTCAATTACACATCAGAGCGGGGGATCCGTTAATTTGGACTCTGTGATTATTCCGTTGGGAGTTACTCCCAGCCCAAGTGCCACTGCAACGCCTACCCCATAACTCCTTACAAAATTAACGTGTCTATACTTGCCCGTGCAAAATGAGCGCGATAAGCGGCCGTTTCTTCCAGGATTCCCTTCACTGCAACATATAATTCCTTTTGAAGATATTGATCCGATTCTCTATTTCCTGCGGATAAAAGAATCGCCTCTTCCTCTCTCTGAATTGACACGTGCCCTCCGGCCGCCAGCCACTCCAGGCCGATACGAACTGCGCTTTCGCGTTGTGTCGTCGCGGCAGCAAGTTCTCGTATTGTAACCCTGCCGCCACGTTGATTGATGCCATACTTTGCCAATCCTGCTAGTCGTGATAGGAATTCGTCCGTCAGCTTTTGCGAAGGCGAAGCCCCCTCCTGAGTGGGGGAAATTCCGAGTAAATAAACCTTCCTTGGTTTCACGATTTCCAATGCAGCACGTAAATCTGCTGGCGATGGAGGAGTTGTAAAAATCGCAAGTTCATCTGCCGGATATAACTCGAAACGGCTTTTACCCTTTGTCTTGTCTGCCCCCTCTGCCCAAACCAAAACCCTGTCATCTAAATCCTGGAACTGTCCACTCGCTGATCTCCAGTCTTCGACTTCAACTTTCGTGGACTTTAACTCAATCCTCGCTTCGAGGACGCGGAAGTCTTCAAATTGCAATGTCGCCTGCCGCTTGCCGCGGAATGTACTGGCGCGCAACGAATAAGCCATATCAATGATGCTTCCCTCTTCGGGTAAATCGTTCCCTGCGCCACCCCACCATAAGATACTTTGTGTATTTCCGGTTCCGTCTTCGATTGTCAGGCGAAGATGCTCCTTTGCCTTACCAATCGTTGTAACAGATTTCAATTGCACTGCCCTAGAAGCCAGAACCAGTGGCGGATTCCCTGCACCGAATGGAGCCAATGATTCAAGCGCGTTGGCAAGCTCAAGATCAATCTCCTCCAGCCCAAGCCAGGCATCAATCTGTAAGACTGGTTCTTCGCGGGTAATTACACCAAGCTGCTTCTCGATTGCTTTACCCAGCCCTTTTCTGAATTCAGCCAGTTTTTCCTTCGGTAAGGATAACCCTGCCGCCATTGGATGCCCACCGAACGAAACCAAAATACTTTTTTGTTCTGCAATAGCTTGCGTGATGTGAAGCCCTTCCACTGAGCGCGCTGAGCCGCGTAAAACTCCATCTTCAGATTCTGTGAAAAGGATCACGGGTTTGTGATAACGATCAGCCAGCTTGTTGGCAACAATTCCCACTACGCCGCCAGGCCAGTTGGGATGTGATAAGACAATCGCAGGCTCAGTTAGCAAATCCGGGTTGTCATGGAGTTTTGTCTCTGCTGCTTCATAGACCTGACTTGTCAACAGTCGGCGCTGTGCGTTGAGGCCTTCGATTTGAGTCGCAAGGACACGCGCTCTCGCGGGGTCATTCGTGATCAGCAATTCGACTGCAGAGTTTGCATCACTTAACCTCCCTAGAGCATTTAGTCGCGGGGCGAAGGTAAAGCCAATAGTTTCTTCGGTCAGTGTCTCAAGATTCGTACCGGAGAGTTCTGCGATTACTTTCAAGCCAGGGCGATTCGTTTCGCGGAGAGCTTGAATCCCTTGTTGAACTAAAAGACGGGTCTCACCTTTTAACAAGGCAACATCGGCAATCAGACCCAATGCTACAAGGTCGAGTAAATCCTTTGAAGATGGATGATGGACGATGGAAGATTCATAGTCAATGTTCTTCGGTTTATTATCGAGTAATGCTTCCGCCATTTTATAAGCAACCCCAACGCCTGCGAGATTTGCGAGCGGATGATCCTTGGGGAGTAATTTTGGATTGATAATCTCTATCGCGTTCGGGAGTGTTTCACCTAAATCGTGGTGGTCTGTGACGATCACATCCGCGCCGCGCGAGTTGGCATAATCAATGGCTTTGTGGGCAGTAATACCAGTATCACAGGTGATAAGCAGCTTCACGTTATTGTCGAGAAGCGGTGTAAGAGTCTCGATGTGAATACCATGACCTTCCTTGCCGCGGATCGGAATATAGTAGGTAACATTCGCCCCAAGCGCCTTTAAGGTCTGTACCAGTACTGTGGTAGCAGTCTGTCCGTCTACATCGAAGTCGCCCCAGACGAGAATGTTCTCTCCGCTTTGGATCGCTGAGTTAATTCGTTCCACCGCGCCTTGGATTTTTGGGAAAGCCATGGATGAGATAGAGCCAAGGTTGAGAAAGGCATGTGCCGCGTGTGGGGTTGTAATGCCGCGTCGGATCAGCGTTTGCGCCACCAATGGATGCAAACGAAGATTGTCCAGTAAGGATGGGGCAACTGGTTCAGGATCGCGCCAGAGAGTCATCGATAAATCCCTTAATATAAGCTGCAAATACCGTTAATAGACTAGAAATTTGGGTGAAAGGTAGGGATTTCCCTACCTAAGTAAAGGCAAGACCGTATTGACGATTTTCCAGGTCATTAACATAATGTTTAACCATAATAATTCCTTCGGAGTTTAGCACGCTTTTATGAATGCAAGTTATGGATTCTCGCGAGGAATGGTTATTGTTTCAATCAATTGGTAAGGAGTTCCATATGGCAATTGGACGACAACGCCAGTCAGAAAAACAAAATAACAGAAAGGCTCAAACAAAAAAGCAAACTCGTAGGGCACCCGGAAGCACCGGTCGGGGAGATTATTATCATGTTGAAGTACGGCCGGGGGAAGAGTTTGTTACCTTTCAAACACAAGATGTGGGCCGACGCGGTCATATTCAGCGGGTGGCGGGACGACGGTCAAGCGGTTACTGGACAACGGTCAAATGGTTGATCGGTAAAGAAGATGCTCATATTCAGAATGAACAACTCATCCCGGATACAAAAGCTGCCAAAGATGTGATCAAGCAGCTTGGCTCACAGCCTGTGCGCTTGATCGGCGACCGGTTTAGGGCCAAGCCAAATCCAAATAGATCAGAGACTGTCAATCCAATATCGTCTCAGCGACGAACCCGCAGCGAGAATATCAAAAAGGCGCAGACTTCCCGGCGCAAAAGTAAGAAAACGTAAGAAAGAGGTCATTTATGAATAATAAAAAGAATACGATGGAGAGTAACGGGAAAAATACTTGTGAAGTATGTGGCAACACCTACGATAAGAGCTTTGAAGTGCGCATGGGTGGTGAGACACATATATTCGACAGCTTTGAATGTGCTATTCACGCGCTGGCGCCCACGTGTGCCCATTGCGCATGTCGCATTATTGGTCATGGAATGGAAACTGAAGGGGTCTTTTATTGCTGTGCCCATTGTGCGTCGCAGCATGGCATCCATGAGTTCGAAGACCGTGTAGAGGAGAGACATCCCGCATGAAACTCAAAGAAATTATGACCAGTGATATTGAAGTGATTCATCCGACTGATACTTTGCAAACCGCAGCCCAAAAAATGCGCGATCGCGATATTGGGTTTTTGCCGGTCTGTGACGGCGAACGTTTGATAGGCGTATTGAGCGACCGTGACATGATCGTGCGCGCACTCGCTGAAGGCATGGATTCAAAAGCAATCGTGGGGAGGGATCTGATTACATCCCCGGCGATCTATTGTTTCGATGATCAGAGTGTAGATGAAGCTGCCAAGCTTATGCACGATAATCAGATCCGCCGTCTGGTCGTATTGCGCACTGATGACAAACGCATGGTAGGAGTGGTGTCTTTAGGCGATCTGGCGATCAACGTTGATGATAAATTATCTGGGGAAGTATTACAAAGCATTTCAGAACCGCTGAGTAGCAGCAGGCCCGAGCCGGGCTAGATCATTCTCGATTGATATTCATACTCTAACATAGTTATGTAGATAGCTTTGTTCAGCTTTAAATCGCTTGTTCTGCAAGCGCAAACTAGAGCGTGGGAAATAGAATGTCCTAAACATCGCTTCTTGAAGTAAAACCTCATATCATAGTGGTATGATTTCCTTTTATTACCGCGATCAAAACAAAACCTGAGGTATATATGTTTAGTTTTTTCAAGAAGCGTGAGGACGTATTTCATAAGTTAATTCAAGAGCAAGCCTCAATTACATATCAAGGGTTGAAACTGCTCGTCAAATATCTTGAGACGCAGACGCCGGAGATTTCAGAAGAACTTACGATGAAAGAGAAAGAGGCAGACGAGGTTCGTCGCATTCTCATCGATGAGTTGAACCGCTCGTTCGTCACTCCACTTGACCGCGAGGATATCTTTGCGCTCTCACGCTCGATTGACGACGTCATTGATTATGCAGATAGCACGGTCAGCGAGATGGAAGTGCTGAAGGTAGATCCAACTCCATTTATGCGTCGTATTGCATCCCTTCTTAAAGACGCGGCGTACGAAATCTTTCAGGCCGTTCAGCGCCTTCAAAAAAACCCCGCTGTAGCGACTGAACATGCCCAGCGGGCAAAGACACTCGAAAATCGAGTCGAGAGCGTCTACCGCGAGGCAATTGCAGATCTGTTCAAAGGTCCCGAAGATGTGCACCATGTGGTCGAAATGTTAAAGCTGCGTGAGGTGTACAGGCACCTATCCAACGCTGCAGACCGCGGGGATGAGGCAGCCAACATTATTGCGGATATTGTGGTGAAGAAAATGTAACGACGTCATGTGCGCTCGGCGGCTGGAGCTCTAATTGATTTCCCAAGAACTTATTATTGTAATTGCCCTGGCATTGATATTCGATTTCTTAAACGGTATGCGCGATGCCAGTAATATTGTCGCGACGATGATTTCGTCGCGGGCGTTTGGACCGCGGACCGCTTTAAGCATTGCCGCGATTTCTGAGTTTCTGGGACCATTCTTGTTTGGGGTCGTTGTAGCAAAAACGATCGGTGACGAAATTGTTCAATCCAATGTGTTAACTTTGAATGTCATCGCGGCTTCCCTGGTTGGGGCAATTATATGGAACCTGATAACATGGTTCTTCGGAATCCCGGGTAGTTCATCTCATGCACTCATCGGCGGACTTGTGGGTGCGGTGTTGGCTAGCGCTGGGGTGAGTGCAATCAAGTTGGCAGGTTTGAGTAAGGTTTTGATTGCTTTGATTGCATCGCCGCTCATTGGCTTCATAGCTGGCTTTATCATCACACGCATAATTTACTTTTTAGTACGCGGGGCAACACCGCGCATTAATGAGTTTTTCAAGCGCGGGCAATTATTGACTGCAATCGTACTTGCACTAAGCCATGGGACCAACGATGCGCAGAAAACGATGGGAATCATTTCGTTGAGTCTTGTAATTGGCGGCATACTTCCCTCCTTTCAAGTACCAATGTGGGTGGTCCTTGTTAGTGCCGCGGCAATAGCACTCGGTACAGGCTTGGCAGCCTGGAGACTGATCCGCACTTTGGGCGGCAAGTTCTACAAGATTCGTCCCTTGAATAGTTTTTCTACCCAATTAACCTCTGGGATCGTTATGCTTATCGCGTCGTTCTATGGTGTACCTGTCAGCATCTCGCAAGTCGTCAGCTCGGCTATCCTTGGAGTGGGTTCCTCCGAACGCATGAGCAAGGTGCGATGGAGTGTAGCCGGAGATATTATGGTGGCTTGGCTGATTACGATCCCTGCAAGCGGATTGTTATCCGCAGGTGTGTATTGGCTGATCGTGAATTTGAACCGATAAAAAATGTTCTCAGCCACATTTCACCGCGGCCTCTGTAATAACTCGCGGTCAGGTTCAGATATCATTCTATAGGCTTTAAGATGTCGTTGTCTCGCGTTCAGAAAGCCCCATTAAATACAGAATGCTATCTAGCCCCAATGTCCTAAGGGATTGCTTCGCGGATTCTCTGACGATCGGTTTGGCATGAAATGCAATTCCCAGTCCGGCGATGCTCAGCATCTCCAGGTCATTGGCACCATCGCCCACGGCAATGGTCTGTTCCAGGGAGAAACCTTCATGCTGCGCGATGCTCGCCAGCAGCGAGGCTTTCCGTTCACCATCCACGATATCGGCCGCAAGATTGCCGGTGAGAGTCCCATTTTCGATCTCAGGTTCGTTTGCAAAAACGTAGTCGAAACCGAATCGCCGTTGCAGTGCGCGTCCGAAATAGGTAAACCCTCCCGAAAGGATGGCGGTTTTATAACCCAGTTTTTTCAAGGTGGACATCAATCGTTCCGTGCCGCCTGTTATCTTCAGGGTCGCAGCCACTTCTGCCAGCGTAGATTCGGGTAACCCCTTGAGCAGGCAGACTCTTTGCCTCAGACTTTCCTTGAAATCAATTTCGCCGTGCATGGCGCGTTCTGTGATCTCCGATATTTGCGTGCCAACCCCTGCGCGTTTCGCGAGTTCATCGATTACCTCTCCCTGGATCAAGGTTGAGTCCATATCGAATGCTACCAGGCGGCGATTTCGCCGATAGACATTATTTTCTTGATAAGCAATATCCACATCGATTTTGTCGGCGAGTTCCATAAATTCGCGGCGCAAGGCGGGCAAATCCGCTACAGGCCCGCGGATGGAAAATTCCACGCAAGCCTGTCCACCATTGCCAATGGATTCCAAAGCGACCCTTCCAGAGAGGCGGGTGATTTTATCTATGTTTAAGCCATGAGCTGCGATGATGTCTGCCAGTCGGCTGATATGGTGAGCGGTAATCCGCCGTGCAAGCAGAGTTACGATATGTCGTCCCTTGCCTTGCTGGCTTACCCAATCGCCATAACTTTCGCGGCTGATGCTTACAAAGCGGACTGTCAGGTTCAAATTGTCCACAGCCCTTTGGACCGCATTAATGACTATATTCGGATCTGTCACCTGAGATGGGATTTGGACCAACATGCCAAGGGACAACGAATCATGGATCACAGATTGGCCAATATCGAGCACGTCCGCGTCGAAATCTGCCAACACCTGGGTAATGGTTGCAGTAATGCCAGGACGATCCATGCCTGTAATGCTAATAAGAATAGGCTCTTTCAATATAACCTCCGGGCTCCGGGGGGACATTTTACATCAAAACTGGGAATTCTTTCTGAGGAGGTATAATCGATTGCAAGTAAAAAAAGAATGCTTCAGCCTAACGTAGCATAAGAAGGATTTGCCTGTGACAAAACTTTTCTTTGCAACCGATATTCATGGGTCAGATATTTGTTGGAACAAGTTTTTGAATGCGGGAAAGTTCTACGAAGCCGATGTGCTTATCCTGGGGGGTGACATGACTGGCAAGGCTGTTGTGCCTTTCATTCATCAGGGCGGAAAAAACTATCGTGTCACACTACTTGAACAGGAATTTGATATTACGAACGATGATGAATTGCTGCAAATGAAAAAAAAGGTGCGAAGCCGCGGCTATTACCCATATCTCACAACTCCAGATGAGATGAGTGAACTCGAACAGGATCCCAGCCGCGTCCACCAGATTTTTTTGCAGGAAGTTTTAGGAGTTGTCCAGCAATGGATGGATTTAGCAGATAAAAAACTGGATGGCACGGATATGAAAGTCTACTGCTCGCCGGGTAATGATGATATGGATGAGGTGGATGAGATCGTTCGCTCCAGCCGGCGAGTTCTCCTGGTCGAGGGGCAGGTGACGCCGCTTGACGAACATCACGAAATGATTGCCTCTGGCTGGTCCAACCGAACGCCGTGGGATACGCACCGCGAAGAGGATGAAGATCAGCTACAGGTCCGGTACGAGGCGATGATATCCAAACTCAAAGACCCGCGTAATGCGGTCTTCAACATCCATGTGCCTCCTTATAAATCAGGCCTGGACGAGGCGCCTGAACTGGATAAAGCCTTGCGGCCCGTACTAGCTGGCCAATCCCTACAACCTGTGGGGTCGACTGCTTTGCGCGAGGTGATACGAAAACACCAACCTTTGTTAGGTTTGCACGGTCACATCCATGAAGGGCGCGGCACAACCCGGATCGGCAAGACGCTGTGCATCAATCCGGGCTCCATGTACGAGCAGGGGACATTATTAGGCACCATCGTAAAGCTTGGTAAGAACAAGATCGAAAATTATGTGCTGACGACAGGATAACTCTCTGGACGGTTTCGTGTTGTTAATCTTGAAAGCTTAACAAGACGATCAATTTTTCAACAGAGGAGAAGAGGTTATGAGCAACTTGTTTGTCCGGAAGGCGACTGGCATGGTGCGTTCATGGTCAGTCTTCGACGCGTTCATTTACGCGTTCTTTTCGATCAACCTGGTAACCCTGGGTTTCTATAGCTTCAGCCAGATGTATTACTTTGGCGGCGGGATGATTCCTGCGTTGATCATTAGCGCGGTCTTCATCATCTTTGAGGTCATCGTCTATGCCTCGTTGATCGCCGTGATGCCGCGTTCAGGAGGCGATTACGTCTGGCAGACCCGTATCTTTGGCGGCGCGCTTGGCTTCATTCTCTCGATCACCGGTTGGTGGTTTACCTTGTGGTTGTGGACGCCGATTTATGGAGATATGCTCCGCCAGATCGTGCTGACACCCATCCTTGGTGTACTTGGCTTGAAGGATCTGGCCATTTGGTTTGCTGGTCGAGGCACTGCGTTGTTTGTTTGTTCTTTGCTTACGCTGGGCTTTGTCTCGCTGGTGATCATGCTTGGCATGAAAGCCTATGCTCGTATACAAAAGTACTCA
Organism: Anaerolineales bacterium; assembly: GCA_036741855.1. Classification (GTDB taxonomy): domain Bacteria; phylum Chloroflexota; class Anaerolineae; order Anaerolineales; family Villigracilaceae; genus Defluviilinea. Next base: position 7,813 of record DAINRK010000030.1, on the reverse strand, counting down.
TTTTATGCAGGCATGTTGGGTTTGCTGATTGTGATCATCCTCCTATTCACTGGCTCGCCGGAAGCTTTCAGGGCTGGCTTTGAACGGAACTCTGCTGCCATCTTTGGCACACAACCTGGCCTTTACGATGCAACCGCAACCGCAGGGACCGACGCAGGCGCAAGCACACCTCTCACTGGCGGATCGCTCCAACTGATTTTGCTTACCCTTCCCTGGCTGGTTTTCTTCAATCTGTGGCCCAACTGGGGCGCAACCTTGTATGGTGAAGTACGCGGGGCTACGGACTACAAGCGTAACTTCTCTGGCATGGCCTGGGCACTGATTGGTGTGACAGTGCTTGGTATCATATTCTTCCTTGGTGTGGCGCGGACCATTGGCTGGGACTTCTATGTGCAAGCTAACGCCGCATGGTGGAATTACTCCTGGGGATATACGGATCAAGTTCCACCTCTGCCTGTGTGGCCCAACCCGGCAATGCTGGCTGTATTCCTGACAGACAACAGGCTCATTCAAATCATCGTCATGTTGCTTATGAGCGTATGGTGGTTTGGTTGGGCAGGGACTCTGTTTCTTTCCTCCACGCGCGTCGTGTTTGCTGCAGCGTTCGACCGTCTCCTCCCTGAAAAGGTCGCAGAGTTGGATGAGCGCACAGGCACCCCTGTCAATGCGATGCTATTAATGGTGATTCCTGCGATATTTGTCTCGATGCTCTATGCGTATAACATCGGCGGCTTTATCTCTGTGACTCTTGCCGCGACTCAGGGAATTGCGATCATGTACTTCGGAACGGCAATTGCTGCGATCATCTTGCCATACAAAAAGAAGGAATTGTTTGAAGCCTCGCCCATTGCACAGATGAAAGTGGCTGGCATTCCGTTGATCACTGTTGCAGGTCTGATCTTCGGTGGTTTCCTCGCCTTCCTGCTTGTGGAATGGTTCTTCGACCCATGGTTGAATACGGATGGTGTGCCACCTGGTCTATATGGAATTAGTCTCGCGAATACGAACTCAGTGATTTTCCTGTTGGCGACCTATGGGTTGGCAGCGGCGATCTACTATGGTTTCAAAGCCCGCCGCAAGACAGAAGGCATCGACCTGGATAAAGTACAGGCGGAAATTCCAGTAGAGTAAATTTTTGTCTTGATGAAAAAATATAAGAGA
>DAINRK010000030.1:0-6642 GCA_036741855.1 Anaerolineales bacterium | reverse complement strand
TTGCCTTGAGGCAACTGTCTCTTATGATTAACGCACATTTTAGCCTTGCCAGATTGAGCCAGGTTTTGCCATCTCAGCCACAATGTCGATGGAGGAGACCACCCCTAGTGGGAAACTTTCTGAATCATCTTTGTCGACCACAATCACGCGGTGGTGATGATTTTGAATCATTAAGTTTGCGGCTTGCTGGAGACTGGCATTGATGTCAATGGTGATAAAGTCACGATTCATTAGGCCTGTAACCGTAAGTTTTTCATCTACTGTTCGTCCGGCATAACGTATTAGATCACTTCCAGTGACTACGCCGAGCAGTTTGCCTTTCGAATCTACAACAACTACAGAGCGCCAACCTGCCTGAGTCATCGTACGCGCGGCAGAGATGAGCGGTGTCTTGTCCCTGCATACTAAAAACGTATCCGACATCACGTCGCGGACCGATTCACGTTTTGCCTTTTCCTGCGCGGCAATGCTCGCCACAAAATCGGAAATCGAGATGACGCCAACCGGCCTGTCGTTCTCTTTGACCAACATTCTGTGGACCTGCCTTTCGATCATCCTTTTCGCTGCATCCTGGATAGGCGTTTCCGCGTCAATGGATTCGATGGGAGAGGTCATGAGATCATGCGCGTTCAGGTGTCGCATGGTGTAAAGGCTTTCCTTGTCCACAGAAAGCCATTCCCCGGCAAGCAAGTCGAAATCGGAGATGATGCCCAGCGGTTCGTCTTTATCCTCCGCAACGATCAACGCGTGGATGTGATGTTGCGTGAGAAGAGTCGCCACTTGCCCCAGTGAAGTGTCTGGCGGGCAGGTGATTAAACCATTGTGCATCAAATCTTTCACCGATTTGCTCATTGCAAAGATCCTTCCCGGTTTTGCGGGTTTGAAGTTTTGACGTTGGCCAACAAAGCGATTCAAAAAAGATTACTGATTTATGAGACAAGCGGTAAAATCAAACAGTTCCCATGTCAATTTTACCTGATATATATCATGAGATGAATCGACTGATTTCCGCTGCGCAGGAGAAGTCCATTTTTCTGCGCTTGCTTGGTGGGTTAGCAGTGAAGATACATAATAAATCGGATCACCCAACGTTTCGGCGGGAGTACGGCGACCTGGATTTTGTTGTGGCTGGCAAGCAGCGCCGCGAGTTTGAGGCATTTATGCCTTCCGTGGGATATTCGCCACATAAGCAATTCAACCTGCTCAATGGCGCGCACCGTCAGATCTATTATCACAATGAGACCGAGATGAAGGTCGATATCTTCGTCGGCGCGTTCGAGATGTGTCATAAAATCCCCTTGGAAGATCGCCTGCATATTCACCCTATTACGATCCCGTTGGCAGAGTTGTTGTTGACGAAGGCTCAGATTGCAGAACTCAATCGGAAGGATGGACTCGATATCGCCTCGCTGTTGCTCTATAACGAGACAGGCAACGATGACAGCAAGATCAATTTGGTACAGATTGCAAAGTTATGCGGTGCAGACTGGGGACTTTATAAAACTACGTCAATTAACATAAAACGTGTAGAGGATATGATAGGGAAAGAAAATGTTCAGTTGCAAGATTCAGAACGAAAGTTGATCCGCGAGCGGATCGCAGAAATTCAGCAGACTTTCGAATCGATGCCCAAGTCATTGGCGTGGCAGATGCGCGATAAGGTTGGGACGCGTGTTAGATGGTATGAAGAGGTGGAAGAAGTCGCTCGTTAAAGTAGTCTTTACAAATGATTAACCTCATTTGGAATGTTCAATATGTCATTGAGTTAATTGAAAGGGCATAATTCTGCACAATTTGTCCTGCCTAAAACCGGGAAAACAATGAATTCCGGAAAGTATCTGTTCCACATGTTTTCGTTGGTAGTGCTTGTTGCTTGTGCTCCTGTGTCAACTGAAGCGCCCATTGCGACCGAAGTATTGTCAACCAGAGCCCCTGCTACTGAGGTTTCTGCAACTGAGGCTCCAACTGATCCGATGGCTGATCTCATTGCTGCCGCGCAGGCCGAAGGTATACTAACCACTATTGCTTTGCCCCACGACTGGTGCAAATACGGTGAAGTGATCGAGACTTTCAAATACAAATATGGACTGGAAATCAATGAACTAGATCCGAATGCTGGGTTTGGCGCCGAGATCGAAGCCATCAAAGCCAACAAGGATAATCCCGATTCCCAGGCTCCTGATGTTATTGATGTTGGTTTTGCCTTTGGTACATCTGCCAAGGAGCAGGGTCTCATTCAGCCTTATAAGGTTTCCACTTGGGATACTATCCCTGCTGATGCCAAGGACCCCGATGGCTACTGGTATGGTGACTACTTTTCTGTGGTGTCGTTTCTCGTGAACACAGATGTTCAGCGCGATGTACCACGGGACTGGGTTGACTTGATGGACCCCAAATACAATGGTCAGGTCGCTCTCTCTGGTGATCCGCGGAAATCCAATCAGGCCACCCAATCTATTTTTGCGGCGTCGCTTGCCCATAGTGGCTCTCTGGATGACGCGCGGCCTGGGCTTGAGTTCTTTGCTAAACTAAATACTTCCGGTAACCTGGTGCCATGGATTGCTACTGACAGTCTTGTTGCCACTGGTGAGACTCCTATCCGTATTGGCTGGGATCACAACGCTTTCCTCGTCATCGATTCCTTTAATGGGAATCCCGATACCGAAGTCGTGATTCCTGCTTCAGGTCGTTTTGCGAATGTATATATTCAAGCCATTAGCGCCTATGCTCCACATCCTAATGCCGCCAAGTTATGGATGGAATTCCTGTACTCGGACGAGGGTCAGCTTTTGTGGCTGGAAGGATACTGTCACCCAATTCGTGAAGCGGACCTGCGTGACCGCGGCGTGATTCCTGAAGATCTGCTTGTGAAACTTCCTGATGTCTCTGGAGTGGTATTTCCAACTTTAGAACAACTCGATGCAGCCAGAACGCTTATTGCTGGTGACTGGGATTCAATTGTTGGTGTGGATATTCAGCCCCTTCCATAAAATCGTTAGACTAGTCTTTACAAATGATTAACCTTATTTGGAATGTTCAGTATATAATCTAGTTGATGGAGAGCAACCTGCTCTCCACAAGTAATTAATTCAAAGGAGAAGAGAATGAAGACCAGAAAGTTGCTGTTCCATGTTTTCTCATTGCTGCTGGTGATTTCCACGCTAGCAGCATGCGCTCCCAAGGCTACGCCGGCCCCTACAGGAGGAGGTGGAGGGGTTTCCAGCGTGCCAAGTGATCTGGTTGCAGCTTGCAAAACCGAGGGTATGGTAACAATTATCGCCACTCCTGCTTCTTGGGCAAACTACGGTGAGATTTTCAAGTTGTTCACAGATACAACTGGCGTCAAAATCAACTCATTAGATGAGAACGCGGGCTCTGCAGATGAACTTGCGGCCATCGAAGCCAACAAGAACAACAAGGGTCCACAAGCGCCTGACATTGTTGACGTTGGCTATGCTTATGGTCAGACAGGTATTGATGCCGGAAATTATCAGGCTTACAAGGTGACGACTTGGGACAAGATCCCTGAAACACTTCTGGGTCTTCCAGCAAAGGATCCGAATGGCATGTGGACAGGCGGATATTATGGTGTCATGGCTCTCGAAACCAACACTGCCGTTGTCCAGAATCCGCCCAAAAACTGGGAAGATCTGCTCAAGCCTGAATATAAAGGTCAGGTCGCTTTGGCGGGTCGTCCGACAGACTCAAATCAAGCACAACAATCTATTTACGCCGCAGCTCTGGCAAATGGGGGCTCTTTGGATGACGCGCAACCGGGACTTGATTTCTTCAAAAAATTGAATGATGCAGGTAATTTTGTTCCGGTGGTTGCTAAGCAAGGCACCCTTGCCCAAGGCGCGACTCCTATCGTTTTAACTTGGGATTATCTGGCTTTTGGCGATCGGGATTCGCTTGCTGGGAATCCCGCCATCGAGGTTAGCTATCCTTCCCCGACGATTGCGAGCATGTATGTGCAGGCGATCAGCGCTTATGCTCCACATCCCAACTGCGCCAAAGTGTGGATGGAAATCCTCCATTCGGATGAGGGTCAATTGGCCTGGATGAAGGGTTACGCCCATGGTGCGAATCAAGCTGATATGGAATCTCGCGGCGTAATTCCGGCCGACCTGAAAGCTAAATTGCCGGCCTCGAGCGCCTACGCTTCGGCAGTTTCCCCGAATCCTGATCAGCTTGCCGCAGCGCGAAAGTTAATCGGCGAGGGTTGGCTGACAACGGTTGGCGTGGACGTGCCAACACCCGCTCCGTAGGTTCGTTTTGACTATTTCAAATGTTGTAAAGCAGGACGCGCCTTCGGCGCGTCCTGCCTCACGCAAGTTTTCTTGGGCATGGCTCGGTGTCATGCCTTTCTTCCTCTTTACCTTTTTATTCCTCCTTTATCCATCGTCAACGATTGCCATTCGAAGTTTTCAAGATTCGAAGACGCATGCATTTACGTTCCAAAATATTCTAAATCTTTTGCATAGTCCACTCCTGATTAACGCATATTCGATTAGTATCAGGATAAGTCTCGTCACCTCACTGGGCGGTGGTATCTTTGGTTTTCTACTCGCATACTCAGCAATACGAGGCGGACTTCCTCGCTTTATGCGCTCGAGTTTGATGACTTTCTGTGGCGTAGCATCAAACTTTGCCGGTGTTCCCCTAGCATTTGCCTTCATTGCGCTACTAAGTCCAACAGGTATGCTGACAAACTGGCTCAGGGCCTTAGGATATAACCCATACTTCCACGGCTTCACACTATACACTTTTTGGGGGTTAAGTCTCGTGTATTTGTACTTCCAGTTTCCTTTGATGGTCTTGATTATCGCGCCCGCTATAGATGGCTTAAGGCGCGAGTGGCTTGAAGCTTCGGAGAATTTGGGAGCAAGTTCATTCCAATACTGGCGCTATGTGGCTTTTCCTATTCTGTTGCCTTCTATATTGGGCTCAATGGTTCTTCTATTTGGGAATTCCTTTGGTGCATATGCTACGGCGTTCGCACTGACTGGTGGTCAAATTAATTTGGTGACAATCGTGATTGGATCACAACTGCGCGGTGATGTTTTGGGCGATCAAGGTTTGGGATATGCACTGACATTGGGAATGGTCGTGATCATGGCAGTAGCAATAGCGGGCTACACCATCCTTCAACGAAGGACTGAGAGGTGGTTGAAATGAAACGCGGTGGCGTGATTTGGTCCTGGATATGGACGATACTTGGAATTCTTTATTTTTTCCTCCCTCTCTTGGCGACTTTTATGTTCTCCCTGCGTGCCAAGCTTGGTGTGCTAAGTTTCAAGGCTTATGAGAATGTCTTCATTGATCCTCAATTCATAACTAGCTTTTCTGCCTCCTTCATTTGGGCAATCTTCACAATCATCGTTGGGGTGTTAATCTTTGTGCCAACAGCTTACTGGGTGCGTCTTAGAGTGCCGCAGTTTCGAGCTCCGGTAGAGTTCATTACTTTGCTTCCCTTTGTGATCCCTGCAATTGTCTATGTCTTTGGCTTGGTAAGGACCTATAGTCAACCTCCTCTACTGATTGTTGATAGCCCTGCATTACTCGTTGCTGGCTATGCCGTTCTATCTATGCCATATATGTATCGCGCAGTGGATACAGGCTTGCGATCCATAGATGTGCAGACGTTGACTGAGGCAGCACAAAGCCTCGGTGCAAGTTGGGGAACGGTCCTCTTTCGCATCATTCTTCCAAATATTCGTATCGCGATCTTGAGCGGAGCCTTTTTGAGTTTCGCTATTGTGATGGGCGAATATGTACTTGCTCAATACCTGGCCAAACCAGCATTCGCCCCTTACCTGTCCCTTTTGATCCAAAATAAAGCTTATGAACCAGCTGCCTTGTCTGTCCTCAGTTTCGCACTGACCTGGGCATGCCTGGGTATTATTCAAATTGTGGGGCGCGGGCAACAAGGGCAATTTGCAGGCGGTCACTAAAATCCATTTCAATAGAGCATCAATATGGCATACTTAACGCTATCCAATGTTTCAAAGCAGTTTGCAGACTCATACGCTGTGCAGGACTTTAACCTCGATGTGGATAAGGGCGAGTTTGTTTCTTTTCTCGGACCATCGGGTTGCGGAAAAACGACAACGCTCCGCATGATCGCTGGCTTTGAAATCCCTACAGATGGCAAAATCACGTTGGGCGGCAGAGATATTACGAACGACCCTCCCAACCAACGCAATGTTGGAATGGTATTCCAGGCTTATGCGCTTTTTCCGAACATGACGGTGACGCAAAATATCGGCTTCGGACTGCGCGTCCGAAAAGAAAAAGAATCGGATGTCAAAGACCGCGTGAAGGAAATGATCAACCTGATCAGTCTGGAGAAGCACGCGAATAAATATCCCTATCAACTTTCTGGCGGACAGCAACAGCGGGTTTCGCTGGCGCGTGCACTTGCCATTCGCCCGAATGTCCTTCTGCTCGATGAACCTCTTTCGGCTCTAGATGCCAAGATCCGCGTTTCTCTGCGGGCTGAGATTCGCGCTATCCAAAAGCGGTTGGGAATCACCGCTGTTTTTGTCACGCATGACCAAGAGGAGGCTCTATCTATTTCGGATCGAATCGTTGTGATGTATGAAGGCAAAGTGGAGCAGGTTGGTACGCCATTTGAAATCT
>DAINRK010000029.1:0-17627 GCA_036741855.1 Anaerolineales bacterium | reverse complement strand
ATATATCGGAAGCCGGCAGAGAGGGCGCCACAAACGTGGCAATAAAAAACTCGGTAAACACGAGGCCGAGAATTAGCAATGCGATCGCAGCTATACGACCCAGCCTTCGTAACGCAAATTCGCGTTCAAGGCTGAAGACCGAATCACGCCATTCCCGCCACGTTCGGTACATACTCCTGAAGACAAACAATCCCCAAATCACTAACGCTATGTAAATTAATGACTCATAGTTAGCTAGTGAACGATAAACGGAACCCATACAGATAATACTTCACAAGGAGCGTAGCACACCGCGAATGATCTTTTCGATTTTTGGAGAAATTACTTTCCCTGCTTCGATGACTTCCTCATGCGTAGTTACCGTCGAGCCATCTAAGTTGGCTTTATTGCTAATACCCGAAAATCCCAGCACACGCATACCACCATGCCGTGCAACAATGACCTCAGGCACTGTAGACATGCCGACTGCATCGGCTCCCACCATACGCAAAAAACGGAGATCAGCAGGTCCCTCAAAAGATGGGCCACTTAACCCACAATAGACGCCGTCGCGCAACTGAATTTTTTCTTTAGACGCAACCTGCCTCGCGATTCCCATCAATTCGCGATCGTATGCTTGGCTCATATCTGGAAAACGTGGACCCAATTCGTCAATGTTCGGTCCCATCAAAGGATTGGCTCCCGTCATCCCCATGAGGTTTAGGTTATCAGTAATCAGCATCACATCACCTGGCACAAAATCTGGGTTTACCCCTCCCGCAGCATTGGTTACAAATAGCATTTCAAGCCCTAGTCTCCGCATTACGCGTACTGGCAAGGTGATAGCTGGCATGCCATAGCCTTCATAGAAGTGAATACGACCTTGCATGACGAGCACAATTTGCCCTTCCAACTCTCCAATCACAAGACGACCCACATGTCCTTCTACCGTCGAAATAGGCCAATTTGGCAGGTCACCATACGGGATGATGTCTGCTTTCTGAACGGAATCGGCCAGACCATTCAGCCCAGAGCCTAAAATTAGCCCAACACGCGGACGGTAGGAGCTGCGTTCGCGGATTGCATCAGCGGCTTGATCGATTTGATCGAGAGTTATGTATGCTGTCATAGAGGGTTACTTCTTTAGGTTAGGATAAGGGTCACTGCCCCTGCATCACTTCCTTGTTACAAAAAATTATATCAGATAAATACTTTCAAGGTTGTAAGGTAACCCCGCCATGATGAACTGGTCATGCAGTAGAATTGCGCAACAATCACGTTTTGTATCAGCCAAGTAATCGCCATGTCGTCATTGTTACCTCATAAGGTACATCTAATTTCTGCAACAATTCTATCTTTGTTGGCGCAAGGGGTTTTGCTAACGCCAATCAGATCGAGCCTCTTTCCTCAATTCATTCCATCCTGGGGAAGCGTCGCTTTTGGAGCGGCGCTTTTTGTGCTTTCGATATACCTATACATGCTGGCCATGCGTTCCACATCACTGAAAAATTCTATCGGATGGCACTTAAATGGAATATTGTTTTTTATTCAGTTGCTTTCAATCCTCATATTTTTTTTCATTTTGGGAGGTGGTTCTTCTCGCGTGTGGCAGGCTGGATTCGTTTTCACAAGCACGATCACCGTCCTTACGACCTATGGAATTTTTGTTTCAGCCAAGCCTTTACATCGACATAATATTGATCGTATCGAAAACCTCGAATCGATTTCGGATACTGATGCCACTATTAATGCGTTGAACCAACAAATTAATTCGCTTTCTAGGCAATTAGTTGCTGAAAAACATCGCACATCCCAGCTAACTTTGCTGAACGAATTGAGCCAACAGTTGGAAGCAGAGCTTGATCCACCCGTTGCTGCGCAACTGGCAGTAAACACCCTTGAACGAGCTATCAATTGCTCGCTTGTTATGCTGATGATGCACGAAGCTGACAAACAGGAGTTTGTTGTTCTTGCATCTGCAGGAAAATTGATGAGTATTATCCCGTCCGGATATCGACAGGAGGCGGATAGTGGGCTACTTGGCAGAACAAAAAGAATCAAAAAAACCCAGATCGTAAACGATTCGACGCTAGACCCTGATTTTCTTTCCATTAATAACGATACCATCATCCATTCAATTATCAGTGTACCCATCCTTCACCAAGGACAGGTCAAAGGTGTGCTAGAAATTTCCTCAGAGAAGTTATACGCCTTCAACAGCCTGGATGCGGCAATTGCAGAAGGAGTTGCTTCTGAATTGATGCGCGCCTGGGATCGTTCAGGCTATCAACAGCGATTGACCGAACTAATACAGGCCGGTATTTCTCTCACTACCCTCCTGGATCCACAGGCCGCAGTCCAGGAGGTGGCGTCTATTGCTCGCAAAACTCTCGAAGCCCGCTTCGTTTTTGTGACACTTCTAGATCAGCAAGGGAATTTCTCGCGCACTGCATTTGCTGGCGATGCACCTCGATTGCTTACTTCGTTAGATGCAAATGCCTTCAATGACCCTCTTATGCAAGCAGCATTAAATGCGGTTAAGCCTTTTCGCGTACGTGATGCGAGAAAGTATTCCAATACAAAGAACCTTGAAATTGATCACGCTGGTTTACGCAGTGTACTTGCCATCCCTATTCGCTTACATCGTTTGAGCATTGGGGCCGTACTCGCTTTTGGTAAACAGGAGGGTATCTTTTTCTCTGAGAATGACGAATCACTTGCTGATCTGCTTTCCTCTCAGGCTGCTGCTGCCATAGAGAGTTCATGGCTTTATCAGGAATTGCGCAACACATTGAACATTACTTCGATGCTCTATCAGCTAAGTGTGGATGTTATCCAAACGGAGGAGTTAAGCAACGCCGCTGAATTAATTGCCCAGGCTGCGCACAAAGTGACTAATTCCAGGGAAACGGGCATCGTTCTTCATACACGTGATGGACAAATAGAAGCAGAAGTGGAAATGGATGCAAACGGACTGCACACACGCCGGGAGCACCCGATGGAGAATATCAATCAGGCAATTCAGACAGGCCAAAGCATCATTGTTCCGGTGGATAACGGCTCACTTGTCTCCTATCCGCTTCTGACGCGCGGGCGAACGTATGGCGCGCTGTGGATGAGCATCCCCGAAATCCGCGGTCAAAATTTTGCGAATCTGCAGACCCTGGCAAATCAAGCTGCAATCGCGTTGGAACGCTCGATTCTCCTTTCAGAATCACGGCAACAGGCAAAGCAAATTGAAGCTGCCTATGAGGAACTGGAAATTACGTATGATCGCACTTTAACTGCATTAATGTCTGCATTGGACGCGCGCGACCGTGAAACAGAAGGTCATAGCATGCGCGTTAGCCGCTTAGCCTGCTTGCTGGCAGAGGAGATCGGACTAAGTGGCCACCAACTCAAGGCATTGGAAAGGGGCGCGCTGCTCCACGACATAGGCAAGATCGGTATAAGTGACACCATCCTGCACAAACCGGGCAAATTGACCGAAGACGAATGGAAGATCATGAGAATCCATCCGGATATCGGCGCACGCATCGTTGAAGGGATACCATTCCTGCAGGAAACGCTACCCGTTATCCGCTACCATCATGAGCGCTGGAATGGCAGTGGTTATCCCATTGGCTTGAAGGAAAAAGATATCCCCCTTCAGGCGCGCATATTCGCTGTGGTAGATGTGTTCGACGCGCTGACCAGCAGTCGAAGTTACCGCAAAAGATCGTCCCCAGAAGATGCAGTTCAATATTTGCAGGAGCAGGCAGGCATACTGTTTGATGCTGAGATTGTTGATGCGCTGGCGAAGATCCCCTATAAGGAATTTACAGAAGTGGAAAAGCCAATGCATGAAAAATAGAAAACCAGATGCATCTCTCGCGCTGATTGAAGTTCGGCGTTTTATTCTGCCGCTGACGCTCACCACGATAGTTTTCATGGTGGGCATCATTTTAGATGGCCTGTTCTCTAACCCCAGAAACACCACACTGATTTTCTACGGGATCGCATGGATTTTCATTACCTTGCTCTTCAATTTTTTAGTCGCGAAGTCTACAGCTGTTCATGCGTGGATCAGCTGGTTATATGTCATGATAAGTATTATAGGCTTAGGATCTTTAATATACGTACTCCCGTTTCATTTGGATGAAATATTCTATATCATGATTATTTTCAGTATCGTCAGTGTCGCGACAGTTTCGGGGCGTTACCAGGCATACTTGACCATGATAGGGATCATCGCAATTAGTCTGCCAAATCACACGCAAAGCCTTACAAACATAGAAAATATTCTTGATTACTTGATGCCTTTTGTAATCGCCTTTGTTGCCCTGGAAGCCATTTTGTTGATCAAAGATACGACTCAACAATATATTTATCGGCTTGAGACCATCAACCGGGTGAGCCGTCAGATAATGCTGTCGTTGGATACGGAACAGACGATGTCACTTTTGGCTGATGCAATTCAGAACGCACTGGAAGCCGATACGTACCTCATCGGTATTGTCAAAGATAATGAAATTCATCTTGAATTTTTTTATGATGATGGGGAATGCTTTAATGGAACCCGTGTTCCATTCGAAGGTACACTTTCAGGCTGGGTAATTAAAAATCAAAAGGAGCTTTTCCTTCGTGATCTCCGCAAGGAAGTAAAACTGGTCGGTGTAGAAGACTATGTAATTGGAAAGGAAAAAACTAGTCTCTCCTGGATGGGTGTTCCGCTCAGAGCGGCAAATATAACAGGCATTCTCGCGCTTAGCTCCTACAAACCTAGTGCCTTTGACCAATCAGACATGGATCTTCTTTCCAATCTAGCACAACATGTAACTCTTGCTTTGAATAATACGATTCAACATGCACAGGTTGAAGAACAAGCCCGTCTTGATAGCCTGACAGGCGTATATAACCACGGTTACTTTTTGAAGAGGCTGGCCGAACAGGCAGAGCGCTCTCTCAATACGAATACTTCTGTTAGCTTGATCATGATGGATATTGACTACTTCAAGCAATATAACGATACATTTGGACACCTGGTCGGAGACCAAATTTTGAAGACACTATGTGCGGCCATAAAACAACATATTAAACATGCAGATGCAGTTGGGCGTTGGGGTGGCGAGGAATTCATTATTTCACTTCCCGGCGCAAATGGCGCGCAAGCCCTTCAAGTAGCACAGCGAATCAGCCAAACCATGTCCAAGCTGAGGATTGAAGACATGGAACTGCGAACTATTCCAGTTCCAACGGTCAGTCAGGGAATTGCTGTATTCCCAGATGAAGCAGATGAAATCTTTCGCCTCATCGATCTTGCAGACCGGCGCTTATACATTGCAAAACAGCGAGGCAGAAATCAGATTGAGCCTAAAGCAAACCACTGGGAAAAGATTCTTGCCGAATAAAAAAAGCTGAGGAGGTCAGAACCTGACCAGTTTGTCTAATTTAGCACTTCACGAAATGCGGATACTGCTTTCTCCACAGCAGAATCATCAATTAAATAATGTGTGACGAGACGAAGGCGCCGCGTATTGTCGGCATCGATCAGTACACCAAGTTCTTTCATACGCTCGCTGATTTGACTTGGACTTAGTCTCAGCGCTTCTGAAAAATTCAAGTAAACCATGTTTGAATGTGGGGAAGCCGCATCCACATCCAATCCCTGGACCTGCCTCAAACCATCAGCCATCTTCTTTGCTCGAACATGATCCTCGTCGAGCCGCTTCGTCATCTTTTCCAGGGATATGATCCCAGCCGCGGCGACAATTCCAACCTGCCTCATTCCCCCTCCCAGCATCTTTCGAAGGTGACGGGCGCGGGTAATGAACTTTCGCGTACTCACCACCATGGAACCAATTGGTGATGCCAGCCCTTTGCTCAAACAAAACATCACCGAATCTGCAGGCTCGGCCAAATCTTGAACGGATATATTTTGAGCGACAGCTGCATTGAAAATTCGCGCACCATCTATATGCAGCAAAAGACCCTCGCGATGAGCGAACTCGCCTACTTCACGGGTATAGTCAGGAGTTAGTGGAATCCCTCCGCATATGTTTTGCGTGTTCTCCAGACAAATAAGACGTGTAACAGGATGGTGCACATCCTCGGTCCGAATAGAAGCGACGATATCGTCCAAAGCCAGGGTCCCATCAGGTTGATTCCGAATCGGACATGGCTGGATTCCTCCTAATGCAGCCATGCCTCCCGCTTCATTCAAATATATATGAGACTGACTCCCAAGAATGACTTCATCTCCCCTCTGACAGTGAACAAGCAAAGCAATCAGGTTACCCATCGTTCCTGATGGAACGAATAACGCGGCTTCTTTCCGTAGCATCCCAGCGGCCAACTCTTCAAGATTATTGACGGTTGGATCATCACCATAAACATCATCTCCAACCTCCGCCTCTGCCATCGCTTCGCGCATTTCAGGCGTGGGTTTGGTAACAGTATCGGAACGAAGATCAACGTATTCCATGGGATACTCCTCAGATGCTATTTTCTTTCTCGATCAATAGGGCAGATTGCATATCAATTACCACAAAAGATGGAAAAGCAAGCTCACTCCAAAGAAATAAATCGGAAATCCCTGTTAATCGCGAAACAAAAAGAGAAATGACCGTGCCATGTGCAACAATAACCATTGTTTTATCTCCATACTGATCCAGGATGGATTGCACAGCTTGATTAAAGCGCGTATAACATTCATCTGCTGTCTCACTTCCGAAAACAAGTATTGCTGGATTTTCAAAGAATTTACGAACAGAAGCTTGAAATTCATCTTGAGAAAGATATTGCGATTGGCTCCGATCGTGTTCGTGCAAACCCTCGACGATTTGAAGTGTCAAATTTTGTTTTCTTGCAATAATTTCTGCTGTTTCCTTTGCTTTCGGCTCGATGCTGGAAACGATCACTTCAGGCTGATAGCTTCTTAATCGCTCGGCTAATCTTCGGGCACGAACTCTTCCTTCCTCTGAAAGTTTCCATTCTCGTGCAGGCACATTTTCAACAATTTTAGGCAGGGAATGTTTTGCCAGAATCAAATACTTGTTCATTTTCCTGCACGCAATGCAGTTAACACATTTTCCAATTCGTCAGGCAACTTTGCCTCAAAGTTTCTCGGTTCTTTTTCTCCAGGCAGGACAATTTTCAGCTGATAAGCGTGAAGAAAATGACGCTCAATTTCTACCGAAGACTTTTTTCTTCCATAAATCTCATCCCCAACAATCGGACATCCTAAAAATGCACAGTGCAAACGGATTTGGTGGGTACGACCTGTAAGAGGATGGAATTCCAGCAAAGTATGACTTTTGAAACGTTCAATTGTCTTATATTCTGAGATTGCTTCGCGGCCCCGGCTTTCAGAGACAATTGCCATTCGTTTGCGATGACTCGGGTCACGTCCAATAGGCGCCTCCACACGACCGGAGGGGGTTGGAGGTTTACCATCCACTAGTGCTAGATATATCTTTTCAACTTTTCGTAAGCGGAACTGGTCTTGCAGCCACCGATGAGAACGTTCGTTCTTTGCAAGCAGAATCAAGCCCGAAGTCTCTTTATCGAGGCGATGGACAACGCCTGGACGTTCTTCCCCGCCGATACCTTCAATGTCAGGATCATATCCCAACACTGCATTTACCAAAGTCCCACTTGCATGCCCGACCGCTGGATGAACCACCATGCCGGCAGGTTTGTTGACGACAATCAAATCATCATTCTCAAATAGGATGTCAAGTGGAATATTTTCATGGACCAAATTAGTCGGCGCGGGAGGTGGAATTCGAATTGTCACATTGAATCCGCTCTCCAGTGCTTGACCGGCCTTTTTCGCCGCGCGACCGTCTACATCTACAAAGCCATCTGCAATCAAACCCTGGATACGCGAGCGCGAAAACTCCTGCAACTTCTCGACGAGAAATTTATCGAGCCGTTCAGGAGTTTTCTTATCAAAATGAAAATGTATAACGCGATCAGTCACTGGTCGTTTCACCCGTTTGATCAGACGCTATCATCTTCGCTTTTTCTCTTTTCTCGGACCTTTCCATGAGCCATACACCAAGCAACAAAACCGCCGCGCCAACACTTATACTCGCATCCGCAATGTTGAAGACAGGAAATGTTCCAATCGAAATAAAATCTGTCACCCTGCCCATGCTAAGACGATCGATTAGATTGCCAATCGCTCCCCCCAACTGCATGCTCATCGCAAGACGCAGGGACCAATCGGAATTTTCCACATGAGGATAATAGTAAATAATTGCAGCGATCACAACAAAAGCCAATACAGTGAAGACCATACTTGCATCCTGAAACATGCCAAACGCCGCGCCTGTGTTATGCCAATGGACAATGCGCGCATATGGGCTTAACCATGCTAATGATTCGGGCAGCCATGTTCCACCATCAGGTATGTTGACACGTACCAGCCATTTCGTCCATTGGTCAAGGGCAACGATCAAAGCTGCTATCGTTGCTATAGGCCAATATCTTTGAATTACACTTTTCACACTTCACCTCGAGAGCGAAATCGCTCCATTCTACCATCTCTCTGTGAGATACATGCGCGGCACACGCGCACTGATATTCGTCAACACTTCATATTCGTTTGTGCCTGTCCACTCGGCGAGATCATACGCTGTAATCTTATCGCCCAATAATACAACTTCGTCACCCACTTCGACAATATCCGCACCGACGTTGACCATAAATTGATCCATGCAAATACGTCCTACCTGGGGATATTTCCTGCCATTGATAAGGACCTGCGCTTGATTCGTCATGCGCCGGAAATAGCCGTCCGCGTACCCACATGGAATTGTCACGATTCTGGTCTCCGCTTCAGCCTGCCAAAGCGACCCGTAACTGACCGGATGCCCGGGCAGCGTAATCTTGGAAAACGCCACCCGCGAGCGCCATGTAAGGACAGGCGCAATATTCACTGCTTGAGAGACTCCAACTGGATAGACCCCGTAAAGCATCAAGCCTGGTCGTACCATATCTAGGTGACTCTCAGCGAATTGGAGCACCGCGCCTGAATTTGCGATATGCCTGATTGGCATTGACAAGCTGCGTTTTTCATAAAATTGCAAAACATCCAGGAATCGTTCAAGCTGCAATCGCGCGTGCTTGAGATCTCGCTCTTCTGAATTTGCGAGATGCGTATAAATGCCTTCAATTTCTACATTCTTACATTTGAGCGACTGCTCTAAAAACGACTCGGCATCATAATAGTGCACACCAATGCGTTCCATGCCTGTATCAATTTTCAGGTGGGCAATTAACTTCTTTTGTGCGGAGGCAGCTGCGGCGTCGGCAGAGGCGAGCAATTCAGGAGAAGAAGCGGTAAGGATCAGATCATATTTGATAAACGAGGGGATTTGTTCAGGAAGCGCCCCGCCTGCTACAAGGATAGGCCTTGTGATTCCTAACTCACGTAAGTGAATTCCCTCTTCGAGAATCGCAACACCGAAATAATCTATATAAGGTTCAATGAACGGTGCGACACCATCTACGCCATGACCATAGGCATTCGCCTTGACCATCGCCATTAATTTCGCAGGAGTCACATGTGCGCGAATGGCGTCTATATTTTTTCGCAGTTGAGGCAGATTAACCTCAAGGAATGTGGGACGCATGGTTCGATTTACGCCAATGATATTCTACATCAGGCTCACTTTCAGGCGGTGGGCTAACTCCAAACTTTTCTGCGACAAACCCATTCTTCTCATAAAATGCACGAGCAATGAAATTAATTTGCAATGTGTAGAGCCATAGATGCTCAGATGACTGTTCTCTTGCAAAATCGATTAATAACTTTCCGATCCCCTGTCGTTGATAATCCGGATCAATGTATAACTGGTCAATGAAATCATTATTCATCGCCATAAACCCAACTGGCTGTTTCTCTGATTCTACAACCCACACCTGATTATTCTTTATAACAAAATTCTGAAAATAATTTCGATCTTCATAAAAGAAGTGGCCCTTCTCCAACTGAAATTCAGGAAGAGATTTTTCGCGTGATATCCGCCATAGAATAGTTACCGCGTCGAAATCCGCGGCTCGATATTCTCGAATGATAAATCCTTGCGCCATGTTTTTGCTCCGTAGCTTCCACTATTTGACCGTTAAACACCCATTCTATCCAGACAAATAAATTGAGCCAAATGGTTGGCACCGCCCATTTGGCTCATAAACTCATTCGCGTTTGAATATTATCTTAGTAATCGCGCCTGCGCTCCCCGCCACCATTACCGCCCTGTCTGCGTGGACCACCACTGCGGAAACCACCGGGTCGTTCTTCGCGTGGTCGTGCAAGATTCACAGTGAGAGCACGGCCGTTGTAGTCCTTGCCATGGAACATGGTTATTGCACCCTGGGCTTCATCAGGCGAGGACATCTCGACAAATCCAAACCCCTTCGAGCGTCCGCTGGCACGATCCTTGATCACCTGCGCAGACTTCACCGTACCTGCCTGCGCGAACAGGCTTTGCAGATCTGCATCACCCGCGTTGAACGGCAAATTGCCAACATACAGTTTCGCTTCCATAGATCTTCTCTTCTCCTGAGTGTGGGCCACGAGATGAAGCATATCTCATGGCGATAGGGATCGATTATGCATGTCTACAGGGATCACTGACACCCAGGTGCCAAGAAGCGGAACGATTCCCTCTGATTGTCGGACCACCATTCATCCATGCAACTACAATTCGATTGTAGCACAAGAGGGATGATGCGACTAGCAACTCGGCAACCAAAATCGGAGCCAGTTGCCGTTCTCCGGCAGGGAGAACTGAATCCGCGCCTCGAGTTGATCCAATGCTGAGGCTTTGTCTCCCCCAAGTACTTTAGCAATGTGTTCATCTGTAATGCGGCCAAAGATCCTTGTGCGAAAGTTTTGCAACCAGGAGAGTACCTGCTCATATTTTTTAGTGCTCAACGTGATGATCGGCCAAACACGACGCGAGGGACCGCGCAGTAACAGCCAGCGGAAGTTTTGAACCACATCTGATTCAAGGCTTGCGACTTGTTCAAGATCGTCTACTAATAACAATACGGATTGACGCGTATTCTTATTTGTGTGCGCCCAGGATGCAAGGGAAAGTATTAGGTCTTGCGCGTTTGTATGATTGGCAGGGAAAACCCCAACGCTATGAGGAGTCTCTTCAACGCTTTCCCATTCATCAGGTTGATTCGTAATAACCCCATATTGCAAATCATTTGCATCATGAGTCTGGATGGCGGAGCGTGCCACAGTTTGAAGGAAGCCTGTTTTTCCCGCTCCAGCATCTCCTATCACGAGAATGGGTCCGGGATGAGAGTCATAGAGATTTAGCAGAATAGGCAATCCATCAGATGCCATGCCAAGCAACAGGGCTTCGCGCGGGATCGGTCCGATCTCCTCCAGGATCTCGCTTAAGTTTGGTGCAACAGGTGCCAGTGTGGAAGACGATGTTGATGCTTCTGTCTTAATCTCAGCAAGCGCTTCCAAAGCCAAAGAGAATTGACGATTGGTGGTCATACGTCCTCCTTTTAAATTAGAACGTATGTTCTATTTTACTCCCGCCATCCTTTCGCCTGTCAAGAGTTTTATTCTTAAAGTTTCATGGCAAAATATTTTTATCTATCATCCATGCATGCAGTTCAAATCTCAAACGATCCACCTTAACCATTGGATCAGTGCTAATCAATTCGTGGGCCTCGCTGAACGAATCAGTTTTAAGAATCCCCATACCGCGGATCTCTCCGCTGGTTGCAAAAGAATCAAGGAAAGGTCCAGTCATCACTAGTTTTCCAATATCGGCGAGGCGACGATAATTTGCCAAATGTGCCTCCTGCAAAGCATCAATTTCTGGTGTTTCATCAGGACTCCACGTTGGACCTTTCTTCAAAATAAAGACATAATAAATGGTCATGTTCGGAAAGTGTTCGCTTACATCTTTCCAGGCTTGTGCGTCGTCGTAAGTCATATATAGTCCAGAGTTTCGGTGACGGTCACTTACGCGCAGCGCCCTTGAAGTGATACTGAGTAGGGCTAAGCGACCGTCACCCTTTCATGGATTAATGCCATGCACCGAGGATTGCACCAAACAGCAGAAAATTGACCAAATGGTTACCGGCTTCAATTGCCCAGACCTTGAAGCCATGCCCAGCAAATAGTTTGTTTGCAAGGCTGGTGGGTGCCACAAAGCCAAGCCATAACATAAAGGCAGCAGTCGCACCCGCAGCCGCTGTTGTGACGCCCATGGTATTGAGCATGAAAGACACAAACAACGCCTGGACAAACGCGGCAATGATCGTAAAGACCCAGATCATTGGGTTGGGATTGCCTGGGTCTCCCGACTTCCCCAGGCCTGACCACCACGGATTGAAGAAGGTCTTTGGGTGATACCAGACGAACCCGCTGACCATGGCGACAACCACACAAACGACAACAGCTAACCAATTGACGGAACCAAGATCCATTCGAGCCTCCTTTGTCATATGGGACCGGAAGACCCGACCCATATTATTAAGAACACGAAAATTTGTTCTAAGATGCGCCGTCCGAAAAGAAGCCGCAAATACATTTGAGTGTTGATAGAATGATGAAATCATTTTGCTGAGCATTCCCTCGTTCATTGCCCCAAGATAAACACATGCAACTAATGCGCTTGGGGGGCGTATACTTATCAGCAAATCAATTCAGGGAAAGGTAAGGGTTTAGACATGAAAGTAAGGATGGTATCTCTGTTCATTATAGCAAGTCTGTTGTTGGCGGCTTGCTCCCAAGCTGGTGCTCCAACAATTGAAGCTACACCTATTCCAACCGTAATCGCGGACGAGGCGCTCATTGCAGAGGGGCGCGTTGAGCCGGTTCGATATGCGGAAATAGCCTTCAATACCAGCGGCGTAGTCAGTGAGGTGCTGGTGAAAGAGGGTGAACAAGTGAGTAAGGGACAGCCCTTGATCCGTCTGGGTGATGAAGCAGACACGAACTACGCTGCTGCTCAACTCGAACTGGCTACCGCGCAGCAGGCTCTGAACGATCTGCTCAACTCTTCAGGCGCTGACCTGGCGCAGGCTGTCATCGACTTGAAAGACGCGCAGGAGGCATTCGATAAGGCGGATAACTATTTACAATACCTGCAAAATTCAAGGAAAGTCCCGCAGACGGAAACACGTGTTTTTCTTATCCAGACCTTTAAAGGTTATGAATATCAATACAAGACTAAAAATTTCAAAGGTCCTGCTCCTGAGGATTGGATTATCGAAGCACAAAATGATCTTGCTGTGAAAAAGGCGGCCTTGGATAACGTACAGCGTGCCTATGATCGAATGAAAGACGGCGTGGATTCGGATCAACTGGCTCTGCTTGAGGCGCGCCTCAATGCCGCCAAAGCTGGGGTAGCAGCCTTCACGGTCGTTGCTCCCTTCGATAGTGTAGTAGCCGGGTTGTCAGCGCGGCAGGGAGCTTCCATCAGCGCAGGAGAAATCGCTGTAACAGTCGCGGATTTTTCAGGCTGGATCATACGGACCACCGATCTGACAGAATTGGATGTGGTTACAGTGAAAGAAGGCCAGGCAACGACAATCACCCTGGATGCTCTGCCTGGGGTAACTTTGAACGGTGAGATCCTGTCAATTGGTCAGACCTATGAGGAAAAACAGGGAGATGTCGTCTATGCAGTGACCGTTGCACTGAAAGAAGGACATCCTGATATGCGCTGGGGTATGACAGCCATTGTGCGATTTGAGGAATAACCCCTCCATTTTCCGTTTCAACTTTCGCGAACTGTGAGTACAGATGTTCAATTTTCTTACTAAATCAAATCATATAGAGGAAAAAGGCGCAGCCAATGGTCATGCGATCATTGATTTGCATGACGTCAATAAATCCTATAAGACTGCTGTAGGCGACTATCCGGCTTTAAAAAATATCGATCTCCAGATCAATTCAGGCGAGTTTGTCAGCATCATCGGCAAATCGGGCAGCGGCAAATCAACACTTCTGAACATGATTACGGGTATTGATCGACCTACGGCCGGTGAGGTTTTTGTCAACGGCACAGCAGTTCATCAAATGAATGAGAACAGGATGGCGCGCTGGCGCGGAAATAACCTTGGCATTGTATTTCAGTTCTTCCAGTTGTTGCCAATGATCTCGGTGATCGAGAACATCATGCTGCCCATGGATTTTTGCCGTACCTATCCGATGAGCGAGCGAAGAGTCCGTGCCATGGAATTGCTGGAGCTAGTTGAGCTTGCGGACCATGCCCATAAGCTTCCCACTGCGCTCTCTGGTGGACAACAACAACGTGTCGCTATTGCCCGCGCGCTGGCAAACGACCCTCCAATTGTTATAGCAGATGAGCCAACCGGTAATCTCGATTCAAAAACGGCGGAATCAGTGTTCGCACTGTTCAACAACCTGGTCGCGCAGGGAAAGACGATTATTATCGTTACGCACGATAGTGGGCTTGCCAAACAGACTCATCGCACTGCCCTCATCGCGGACGGAGAGATTGTGAATGAATACGTGGCAAAGGCAATGCCAACCCTGACGCAGGATCAAATGTTGCAAGCAACCCGTCTGGCAAAAGTACAGCAATTCGAAGCTGGTTCATTGATCCTCAGCGAAGGCAGCAGCGGCGATTTGTTTTATATCGTCTCCAAGGGAACCGTCGAGGTCATTCTCAAACGCGTCAACGCGGCGGACGTAGTCGCGACACAAATGGGACCAGGCCAGTATTTTGGCGAGATGGAGTTCATCCATGGGCAAAGACGCAGCGCCTCCATACGGGCAGCTGAGCATGGCGGGCCAGTTGAAGTGTTGACATTGAACTTCGACGCACTCAGGGATTTACTTGAACAGTCCGAGTCCACGCGCGATGAGATCGAGCGTATTGCGAACGAACGCAGGAAGCAGAACCTTGAACTGCGAGGCGAATCATGATCGCCAGCCGCTGGAAAAAGGTCTGGGCGGATTTCTGGGGAAACAAAACGCGCACGACTCTTACGATCCTGACGATCGCAATTGGAACGTTGGCTGTTGGCTTCAACAGCAATATGGGACTGTACATGAACGAGAGCATGGACAGCGATTATCTCTCTGCCAATCCCTCAGAGGCACAGGTGTTCGCTGCACCGCTCGATGATGAGATGGTAGAAATGGCACGGCATGTGCCAGGCGTAAACGCGGTAGAAGGATTCAGTGTAATCAGCGCGCGTATTGTGCGAACCGATGGAAAGTTTGTAGATATTCAATTTACAGCGCTCGAAGATCCAAGCAAACTGAAAGTCAACATGCTTAAGCCCGTTCAGGGTGGATCCGACGTGCCCAAGTACGGAAATAAAGAAACGATCCTGGATAACGCGGCAGCCTCACTCGGATACAAACCCGGCGATTCAATTCTGATTGAATTGGATAACGGCCGGCATCGAGAACTCAAACTCGCAGGCTATATTCATGATGTGACAGGTTTTCCATATAACCTGACAAACAGAGTGAACGCTTATGTGACGCCGGAAACGATGGAGTGGTTAGGCGGCTCCTCCATTTACAATGCGCTGGCTGTGAGCGTGGCCGAGAATCCTACAGACCAGGACCATGTGACCGAAGTGGCGCAGGCAGTTGCCGATCGCATGAAGCGTGCTGGCGCGACCGTGAATTTTGTATCGGTCTATCAACCAGGTCATCACTTCGCTTACAGTGTTACACAAGGCGTTTTCTTTGTGCTCGGTGTACTTGGCTATCTCACAGTGATTTTGAGCGGCTTTTTGATTGTTAATACGATCACAGCGCTGATGACACAGCAGACGCGCCAGGTCGGTATTATGAAAGCAATCGGCGGCGGGACATTGCAAATTTTTGGGCTTTACATCGTACTGATCATGAGTTTTGGTTTAGCTGCCCTCGCGATTGCCATTCCGTTGGCGAACCTCGCGGCGCAGACCATCGGCGGAGGCATGGCCGCCTGGTTGAATTTCAACCCTAGTCCTTTTCATGGATATACTTCAACCTATATTCAGCAAATTATTGTTGCAGTGGTTGTGCCATTGCTTGCAGCCATATTCCCCATCTACAACAGCGTCCGCGTGACTGTACGCGAGGCATTAAGTGATTATGGGCTCGGTGGGAATGCAAAGCCAAAAATCGACTCAGTTAACAAGAATTCTGTGCTGATCCCTCGCCCCATTCGCATTTCATTGCGCAACACCTTTCGACGCAAAACACGCCTGGGACTCACTTTGTTCACGCTGGTGCTTGGAGGCGCAGTCTTCATCGCAGTGTATAACCTTTGGGCTTCATTCGATAAAGTGATAGAGGATATTCAAGGATATTTCTTAGCGGATATTAATATCAGCTTTAATCGTTCCTATCGTTTCGATGAAGTCGCAGGGATTGCGCAAAGTGTGCCCGGCGTTGAAAGCGTGGAAGGCTGGCTTGAATATCCTGGCACGTTGATTTCTGATGAGGCGGAAGCAGGCACACAAATTCTTTTCGTCGCGCCGCCCTCAGACTCGACCTTGATCGATCCCATTATTACTGAGGGACGCTGGCTGACAACAGGTGACGAAAACGCAATCGTGATCGGAAATCACCTGTTGCAAATGTTCCCGGACTTGAAGGTTGGCGATCAGCTCATCATTGAGACCAATGGAAAAAAATCTCCATGGAAAATTGTGGGCTTCTACAGTATTACAGGTAACGTCAGCCCGCCATTACTTTATGTGAATTACGAATATATCAGCCGGCTGATCAATCAGCCCGGACAGGTATATTCCCTGCGAGTGATTACATCGAGCCGCGATGGAGACTTTCAAAAACGCGTCAATGACCAGTTACAAGCCGTCTATGAAGCGCATGGTGTACAGATCGGTTCATCACAACTGGGAGCGGAGTTTATTGAAAGCCAGAAGTCGCAGACCGATGTCCTGGTGTACTTTATGCTTGTGATGGCGAGCCTGATCGCGGTCGTGGGTGGACTCGGATTGATGGGAACCATGAGCATCAACGTGCTGGAGCGTACACGCGAGATCGGTGTGATGCGTGCCATCGGCGCCTCGAATGGTGATATTCAGAGTATTGTCATCATCGAGGGCATGGTCATTGGTTTGCTCAGTTGGGCGGTTGCAATTCTCGTTGCCATTCCAATTACTTCAGTGTTGACGACAGGCGTGGGCCTCGCGATTCTCACAGCTCCAATGCCTGCCGTATATGATATGAGCGGAATTATTGCCTGGCTGATCTTTACATTGGTATTAGCAACTATTGCGAGTGCACTACCCGCGCGGCGAGCATCCAGGTTGACCGTGAGAGATACGCTCGCCTATGAGTAAAAATAAGTGGACCCTAAAAGATTTGGAATCCATTAGGGTCTCACTTCATTAAAAAGACGCCCAATCCGATTCAGCCCAGACGCTGATATCTGGCGCGCCTTCGAAGAGTTGGCCAAAGGCCGCGGCGACTTGCGGATCGCTCATGAATTTCTGCAAACCTTCCAGATTATTCCAGGTGTCAATCGCCAGGAACTGAGTTGGGTCCTGTGGATTCAGATGCGGTCTGTGTCCAATTGCTCCCATTGGGCGGGTCATTTCAGAGAGCTTTTCGACTGTGGCATCGTGCATCGCTTGCGCTTCCTTGGGGCTGCCCTTCAGTTTTGCTCGTACTACCGTTATGT
>DAINRK010000028.1:7881-17728 GCA_036741855.1 Anaerolineales bacterium | reverse complement strand
GCGGTCTGACCGTGCGGCTTTGAACCATGGATGTTCGTCTGAAGTGTGATTCATCACGAGGTCCGCGATGAGTCGGATATTTCGATCGTGTGCTTCTTTGATCAGGTTTTTGAAGTCATCCAGTGTGCCAAAGGTCTCAGCGACGTTATAGTAGTCGGCGATATCGTACCCGTCATCTCTCAATGGTGATGGATAAATGGGCATAATCCAGATGCAATCCACCCCAAGGTCCCGAATGTAATCCAGCTTTTCGGTAAGACCGCGCAAATCGCCAATGCCATCCCCGTTGCTGTCCTTGAAAGCGCGCACGGAGATTTCATAAAAGACCGCGTCTTTATACCAATGTATTTGATCCATGAGCCGATTGTAACTTGATTTTACCCCTTCACGGTACCAGCCAGCATACTTTTTATACAATGCCCAAAAACTTTAGGATTTTTCGGTGCTTGATATTACAAGCCCAATACCTATCAATATTCCACCCAAAATAAATAATGTCGTAATGCTTTCGCCCAGAAATAACCAGCCAAGGAAAGTGCCAACGACCGGTTGGGCGAAGAACGTAAGTGATGCAACACTGGCATCCAATATCGCAAATGCACTATTCCATAAGATCATTGCCAGGGCAGTGGAAATAACTCCGAGAAAAAGAACGCCGACTACTACTCCCAGGCTGATCTCTCCAAACCCAACCGTATTCAACTCCCATGCTGCGGCAGGGATAGTCACTGGCAAACCACCGAAGAATGCAAGGAGACTAAATGGCAGAACATCCAGACTCTGTGTCATCTTGCGGACAAGTACAGAATATAGGGCCCAGGTAATTGCCGCGCCAAACAATAATAAGTTTCCAAGAAATAATTCCGGGTTCAGTTGTGCCGAACGCGGGTCGATCACGGCAACTACTCCGCCAGTCGCAAGGACAAGTGCAGCCAGTCTTCGTAGAGTGATTTTTTCTCTCAGCAAGATCGACGCAAATAAAAGGACAAAAGCTGGCGTTGCAGATGTAACCAACGAACCGTTCGCGGCTGTGGATAGTTTTGTCCCAAGGAATTGCAAGCTTAGTGAAATGCCGTAGCCGACAAACCCGACTGCAACGACCTGCAAGAATTGCTTCCATGTGATTTTCGGATACCCATGTAATGAAAGCACGAGTGCAAGGGTGAGTATTCCAAGAAGCAGGCGAATCAAAACCAATGTAAAGGGCGGAATAATTTCAAGCACTACTTTGCTGACCACGTACATGCCGCCCCAAATAGACGCGGCGCCAAGCCCACATAAGATGCCAATGAGCGTTTTGTTATTCAATTATTAGAGCCTGTTGTCTTGTAATATTTTCGTGCGATCTCGTGCACGTACAGTTCCCCTTGATTTACAAATTCCATTTTCTCCAGGTATGTTTGGTGAATAGGACTTCCGCCTTCCGAGACAAAGCGACGGATGCCGCGCTGAATGAAGAATGCAGCGTTCTCTTCAAAGAGAAATCGTGCCACTTTAAAATCCCGATAATTTGGGATGACATAATCGAGTTGGATGTGTGCCTCTTCACCTTCTACTTTCGCAATAAATAAACCCGCAGGCATCATGTTGCGGAGAATGAAAAAGCATAGTAAGTTTTCTTCGGGTTGATGCACATAGCTTGGAATGATTTCAGCAATATCATCCTTGTAGAATTCTACAAAGGCGCGCAGGTATTCACTTTTCGGTGAGACTTCAAGAAACGTGAAGAAATCTTTTTGGCGCCACATCTGAAGCAGATAATACAGGTCAATGCATACAATCAGGCCGTTGAGAAAAGCGACCGGGTATGCGCCGAGCAAAACACCGTAAACTGTAAAGAACAGCGCGCCCATAAGATTGATGATTCGCAAGCGTAACAGCGATTTCATCATCAATGAAACTGCGACGAGAATCGAGCCAAGATAACCGATAAGTTCTACAGAGTTGATATTCATGTTTTTCTAAAAGACCCTAAAGGTTTCCGTTGTAAGACAAGCAATGCATTCCTTACAAATTTTACGCCCGATTGTCGGAGAAAGCTTTTAGGGTCTGACTTTTCAATTACTTTCTTATTCCACATTGAAGGTCTTATTCCGCAGGCGTTTGACATCCCCTTTTCTTTTTTTCTCTTTTAATCTTGCTTCTTTCGATGCCTTTGTTGGTTTTGTCGTTCTGCGCGCCTTTGGCTTTACAAGTGATTTTCTTATCATTTCCACGAATCTTTTTATTGCGTCTTCGCGGTTTTGTTCCTGTGTCCGAAAGCGTTTTGCTTCGATCAATAGCATGCCGTCGCCAGTTATGCGCTTACCTGCCAGATGAGTCAGCCGTTCCTTTGCATCCTCCGGCAGCGATGAATCCCCGACGTTGAAGCGCAATTGTACGACGGTCGCCACTTTGTTGACATTCTGCCCGCCAGGGCCTGAAGCGCGTGTAAAGTCTATTTGCAGATCACGTTCGTCAATTTGGAAGTCTGGAGAGATTTTGAGCATAAATGTCTTGCCGCGGAGTCACAAAGACGCGGAGATGAGATAAAGATCTCTGTGGCTCCGCGTCTCGGTGGCAATTTTGGGTGGTAGTTAGAACATCAAGGCATTGACCTTGTCCAGCATCGCGGGCGCAGGCCTGAGATCCGATTCGGTGAGGCGATTGAGGGGTGTATCCACAAGCTGATACGTATCTGCCAGGGTCGGTCTATCTGTTGCGATGTAGATCAATCCTGTAATGAGCAAGTTATCGCGTTGGGCTTCTTCAAGCACGCGCAAGGCTTCGAATCGATTTGTGGGATCATAATTCTTTTCCAGGTTTTTCAGGATAATGATGGAGCCATCGTGCATGGCGACTTCGCGGATTTCGCCTTCTTTCAATTCTTCATCGAGCATGATCTCACTACGCGGCGGTACGTAGGTAATATCTTGCAGAGGAGATTCATGATCCTTGCCCCACGGGTAGGAGTAATGGGCATCCTCGTTGTTGTTGAATGTAACACAGGGACTGATGATATCGAGTATGGCGATGCCTTCATGTGAATAGGCGGCTTTGATGAGTTCCTTCACCTGCTTGGGGTTTCCCGCGAAAGAACGAGCGACGAACGTGGCATTCGAAATGACGGCTTCCATGCAGAGATCAATCGGCATATAAGGATTGGTGCCCTGTTTCTTTAGTTGAAGACCTCGCTCGGCGGTTGCCGAGAATTGTCCCTTCGTAAGCCCATACACGCCATTGTTCTCGATGATATAAACCATGTTGACGTTGCGTCGCATGATGTGCTTGAACTGACCCATGCCAATGCTTGCCGTATCGCCATCGCCTGAGACGGCAACTCCTTTGAGCGTAGGATCGCCAAACAGGCCACCTGTAGCAATCGAAGGCATGCGTCCGTGCAGGCTGTTGAAGCCAAAGGAACGATTCATAAAGTAGGTGGGGCTCTTGCTTGAGCAGCCGATGCCACTGAACTTCAATACGTCTTCAGGTAGAACACTGAGCTCATACAACGCGCTTATGATCTGGTTCGAAATCGAGTTATGCCCACAGCCCGCACATAGCGTAGTAGGATTGCCGCGATAATCGTTCTTTACGAGCCCGACCAGATTGACATTGGCTGGTGCGCCAGCCATAGGAAGTTGAGACATTAGTTGGCTCCTTTCGAACCGTTATTTGAAGTTTCGTTGTCTGCTGCCGCCACTGCTTCGAACGTGTGAGCACCATTGGCCTTTGCCAGGATTCCCTCACATACCCATTTTGCAGAGGCGGGCATACCATCACCGAATGCGACGGATTTTAGTTTCATCGCAGCTTCGGGAAACGCCAGTGTGAGTAGCTTTTGCAGTTGCCCATCCCGGTTCATTTCGACAACGTATATCAGTTCATGCGCATGGACAAAGTCATCCACGTCTGATGTAAAAGGTACAGCCCGGACGCGCATGAAGCTGGTTTTCATGCCATGTTCCTTTTCCAGTTGGACGCGGGCTTCATTGATCGCCGCTTCGGTCGATCCATAAGCAATGATGCCGATCGTGGCGCCTTCTGTCATATGAGTCACAGATTTGGGGAGATATTCTTTTGCTGTCAAGAACTTTTTCTTGAGGCGATCCATATTTCGTTTAAATGTAACATTATCTTCCGTATAACGTGCCTGTTCATCATGACCCGTGCCCCGTGTGAAATAGGAACCGAGCGGATGTTTGTTGCCCGGGATTGTGCGATAGGGGATTCCGTCTCCATCTTTATCAACATAACGGCCCCAGTTGCCTTTCAGTTCTTCGAGATCTTTTTCCCAGAGTACCTTGCCACGGTCCATAGGTTTATCTGGATATTCAAAAGGCTTGCTCATCCACTGGTTCATCCCCATATCAAGATCGGACAAAACAAACACGGGAGTTTGCAATCGTTCAGCAAGATCAAATGCCTGCCATCCGAAATCGAAACACTCATTGATATTGCCAGGCAGGATGATAATAGTTTCGCTGTCACCATGCCCGATGGCATTTGCAAAGGTCAGATCTGCTTGTGACGTGCGCGTGGGCAAGCCGGTGGAAGGTCCGATCCGCTGGATATCCCAGACTACAACTGGCACTTCTGCATAGTAAGCTAATCCTGCAAATTCGGTCATTAAGCTCAAGCCTGGTCCCGACGTAGATGTCATGGAGCGGAGACCGCTCCAGCCAGCACCGACTGCCATGCCAATCGCAGCCAGTTCATCTTCCGCCTGTACAACTGCATAGGTGAATTTGCCATCTTCGCGTTTGCGCAACATCGGAAAGTAATCATTTATGGCTTCGGCAAGGGATGATGCGGGTGTAATCGGATACCAGGACACAAATTGCGCGCCGCCGAAAATCGAACCGATCGCCGCGGCTGTATTGCCATCTGCCATGATCAGCCCGTCAGTTTTGTCCATGTGCTCAAGATAGAATGGATCTTTCTTTTCGAGGTTTACCTTTGCCCATTCCACACCAGCCTTTACCATATTCAAGTTCATGTCAATTGGTTTTTGCTTTCCTTTAAAGTGAAAGCTCAAAGCTGCATGGATTGCCTCAAGATCGATTCCGATCATGTGCGCTAGTGTGCCAACATAAATCATATTCCCGACGAGGTCGCGAAAATCATTGGGAATACTTGTGTCGCTGCGAACGATCTGCTTGATGGGCATGGGATACACGGCGATGTCTGCACGCGTGATGGGTTGTTTGATATCGTCGGCGTAGTAGAAGGCTCCGCCTGGCGCGACCGAGGCGAGGTCTTTCGTGAAAGAGTCAGGATTGATCGCTACGACGATTTCCTGATCTTCCCGCCGTGCAAGGAAACCGTCCTTGCTGGCCCGAATGGTGTACCAGGTCGGCAAGCCCTGAATATTGGAAGGGAAGAGGTTCTTTCCCGAAACAGGGATGCCCATTTTAAATATGGCACGCAGGATTGTGGTGTTGGCCGTAGAGCTGCCTGAGCCGTTCTTTGTCCCAACAATAATTGAAAAATCGTTTACTACTTTATTCATGATACTCCTAATAGTGACCATGTCATTGCGAGGAGCGTTCGTTGCGACGAAGCAATCTCATAATAATGGGGAGATTGCTTCGCCTTTCAGGCTCGCACTGACATGACGCTACATTTACGGTCTGTGATACAAAAGGTCAGTGTGGGTGATGAGCGCATCGTACCCAGCTTTCCGATCATTAGTACAAATAGCTTCCACCATTTTCTGGTGATACTGCCAGACTTCCTCCAAATATTCATACCCGCCTGTGAGCATATTCAACCTCATCGCCTCATAGGCATCCCAATAGGCCTCAAGAATGCCGGTGACAAATGGGTTCTCCAGCCTGCTGTAGATCAGCAAGTGTAAATTGCGATGTTCTTCATGTGGAACTTGAATTGGCATGCGGCGCAGCTTATCCCAGGCGCGCGCTACAAGCGTCTGTAATTCTTCTTTGTCTTGGTCTGTCAATTTTTGGACGGCTTCATACCAATAAGCGGACTCGACGTGATTCCGCAACTCGGCATATTTTTGGAAGTGGCCATCGCCAAGTGCGAGGGCATAACCCAAACTCTGGCGTATCGCAGGCGTGAATGAAAAGGAGCGACGCCTCGTCCCTCCACGCCCAGGCTTGACTTCCACCAAGCCGAGCGCCCGCGCCACTTCAAGTTGTTCTCTCAGGGACGCAAGGCTGACGCCTAATTCCTCACTTAATTCATTCAGCGTGGGAAGTCCATTCTCCGCCTCTTCATTCATAGCCAGATAACGAAGGAACTCGGAAATATCAGGGGAGGCTTTTTCTCGTAACATCATAACTCCAATTAATAGGATTAATTGGAGTATATGACGCTTTGATGGCAAAGTCAAGCAATTTGGGTTTTGCGCGACGGAAAATTAAAATAGAGTGTCAGGTTCCGGGTGTTAGGTGTGAGTTTCCTCTATGTGAATCAACTCCAACAAATGTTTCTCAATATCCTGCCAGGATTGTTTCAGATCAATGCATTCGACTCGCATGACATGATCTTGCAATTCAATCTGTTCGGAAAACTTCTGATGAACAGCGGGATAGAGCAAGATGCCTATGGCGTTACGATGTGTATCTGACACGTGCTCTTGTGATTTCAAATAAGCATACAGTTGATAAAGATGTGACGAATCATAAATCTTCTTGCCCCATTGATTCTCGACCAGGCTATTGGCTGTGAATTTTGTATCAAGGACGATGAATTGACCAGTTGACTTTTCCTGCAGAATTAAATCAGGAACCATGGATGGCAGATAGGGGTTGGAATACTTCTCGTGCCATTCAAGTCGCTTTTGGGGCGTGACATTCCATCCCTTCAGATGGATGCGATAAAAGCTGGCGACAAATCTCTCA
This sequence comes from Anaerolineales bacterium, assembly GCA_036741855.1. Taxonomy (GTDB): domain Bacteria; phylum Chloroflexota; class Anaerolineae; order Anaerolineales; family Villigracilaceae; genus Defluviilinea. The sequence goes on along the minus strand of DAINRK010000028.1, from coordinate 10,880 downwards.
TAGATGCTATGTAATATGAGAGCATCACGATCTAAAGCAGGAACGGCACGCTGACCGGTTGATTCAGTCGGCATCTGGCGTTGCAAAATAAGCCAGCAAATCTCCAGCATGAGGCGGTAATCGTTGTCGTTGCGTCCAAGTTGCTGTCTGTGAATCAGATCAGGTGTGAGTTTGATCAGGTCGATGCCATCGAGGATTCTTGTCAGGTGACGCAGGCGATGTCGCAGCTTGTTTGCCTGATTCACATCCGGGCCGAATTGACCCGTTTGTATCAATCGGGCGAGTGTGGTGCGGATGATCTGATTCTTCGGTGCGTTTGTGCTATATTGCTGATATTCACAGTCGGCCTCGTCATGGTCAAAGGCGCGACGTTTGATGCTCTCGCCAAAATCGATGCGTCCGCGAATTCCCTTTAGCGTCACCTCTTTCGTGACATAATCGCCTCCCAGCCCAATGCGCACGCGTCCATGCATCAATTGCATTAAGAGGGAGGCGAACAAGGCATCCAACGTGGGTGCATTCTCAATGTCATTCATCACCCATTGCCGCATCGAGTTCAAAGGTATTTCATTCCATGCATAAAGCAGCATGTGCCACAGATTACGAATGGGGATACCATACTCTGTGAGCGTAATGGATTCCACCGAAGGTTGAAGGTTTGTCACAGACATCAAGCCAAAAGCCTCTTTTCAGCTTCTTCGGCTTTCTTCGGATTATCAAACCAATATTCTTTCAGGAGTGGAATGATCTCTGTTCGGACAATCCCAGCGTACCAGTTCCTATCCAGTCCGGCAAAATTATCACCGCGCGGAAGGAAGAAACTATGGCCGATTTGATAATTTTCTCCGAGCAACGGATCTTCTCTTATCTGCTGATTTAGCTCTGTCATGCGTTCCATGATCAACTGTGCAAGGCTTGCCTCCATGGACCTTTCCAAAAGCCATTGACGGAAAAGTTCACTATCGAATTGCGGCTTCAACGTCACAAAGACAAAGCGGCGGCGAAGTGCATAATCCACCATTGCGAGCGAACGGTCCGCAAGATTCATCAAGCCGATCAGATAGAGATTGGGAGGGACAAAGAAGTGGGGCTCATCTTCGTTTCGATAGGTCAGCGGCAGCGCAAACTCAGGACCTCGTTTATCTGCTTCGAGGAGCATCAGCAATTCACCAAAGATCTGACTGAGATTGCCGCGGTTGATCTCATCGATGATGAACACATATTCACGGTCCGGGTCTTTGATTGCTTTCTGACAGAATTCGAAAAAGACGCCATTTTGCAAACTGAAACTGCCGGCCTTGCCGGGCACGGGACGGTAGCCGCGCACAAAATCATCATAAGAATAAGACTGGTGGAACTGTACTGTTTCAAGCCGTTCGTTATCTATTTCCTTCATCAGCGCAAAAGCCAGTTTCGGTGCGATAAAGGTTTTGCCGACGCCGGGAGGTCCCTGGAGTATCATCGCCTTCTTCGACTGCAATCGATCGAGGATGTACTTCAATTCCTCTTCTGTAAGAAAGACACCAGAGGCAATCAGGTCTTCGATGCTATACGGCGGTTTACTCGACTCAATATATTCGGAGAGGATGTGATCTGTTTCACGCAATGACAGGAAGCGTCTGCGAAACCAGTCATAATCCTGTTCCTTGCCAAACCAGACGAAGTCTCTTAGTTTTTCGGCGTATTCTTTAAGTCTGTAATTATCATCTGTTCGTAAGTGCCAGATGGTATTCCTATTGGTATAGAAATACCAGGTCTTCTCCTTGAAGTCGGGGTCCCATTCCACTTCGACTGTCCTGCCGTCATTTCGATTCGCAACGATCGTTCCAATTGCTTTGACGGTCATGCGTGAGATGGTTTTGTTGCGCGCGTCGAAGGGCAGATCTTTGCGCTGCGTGGAGGCGGCCTTAATCGCGATCTTGTCATTCACGCGCATGGACATCACTTCGTTAATATATCGGTTGTGATAGCCGTTTTCCCAGATTCCCTCCTGTAGAAAGCGCTCGGTCTGGTCGGCTGGGTCGCGATCATCCCAGTAGGAGCCTGCCAGCCAATAATTGATACCGCCCCAGGCGCGGTACTCGGCTTCTTTGGATTCAGCGACTCTTCTCGTACGTTCGTTTTCTGCTCCCCAGGCTGCCAGTGATAGTTCGGGAAAGGGCTTTTCATCAGCCAGAATGGCTTCAATGGTTTGGACGTAGAACTTCGCCGTTAGTCCACCTTCGGGCAAACGTATTCCTAAATAGGACCGATTGGTCTGATCCAGATTTAAAAAGGTATTTGGACGGATCCAATACAGGCCCATCGTGAGATTGACATTGGTCTGTTTGACGGTGAGCGCTTCATCGAACGCTTCCAGGAATTCCTTGTTCTCCAACGGGTTCTCTTCGAGCCCTAAATGAAAGACCCGCCACAGCCGTGCGACATCGCTGATGCCCCTTGCTTTCTGGTTTGGGAAAAACCAGGACTTCATATTATTCAATACAGGGACACCATTGAAGTCCTCAGGCAGTTCGCTGCTCAGTTCGAAATATTGTTTCATCTGCGAGAGGATAGCAGTCCGCTGGTCGTAACCGATGCGCCTGTTAAAGACACCGAAAAAGGTAAATGGATCGATCTCTTTCAGGAGGAAGCGTGCGCCATCGCCGTCCTTATCATTGAGGGGTGTGATGACAAATCCCTGACTACGAATCTCTTCCAAAAAGGAGATCAGCTCTTGCTGCCTTTTTTCCCATCTGGCTAGTTTGTCTGCCAGTTCCTGATAGATTGGTATCCAGGTGAATTGATTTACCGATGTTGTTTTTGTATCTCTGGAGGAACGCTGCATCTCAATCACTCCATAATTGATCCGGTTCCGATATTGTTTGTCGATGGAATATTCCTATTTTACCCCTCCTGAATAATGATTTGGTTAAGGATACTGAAGATCAGCCCTGTAATTAATCTGGTTGCTCTTTATCTTTGAGCAGCTCGTGGATCTGATTGAGCAGTTTTTCTAT
>DAINRK010000028.1:0-7871 GCA_036741855.1 Anaerolineales bacterium | reverse complement strand
TTTTTCTATTTCATCCCGTTCGCTGATGGTTTGTTGTAATGAAGCTTCGAAGGTGCCTTTTTCGGCCTCTGGAAGGCTTTCGAGCAGATGGCTATCTCGTGTGATCTGGATGTCTTTCTGTTTCAGTTTTGCTTCGAGCCGTTTGCGATACCCCTGATAGAAATCCAATTCATTTACCGGTTCATGCGCAGATTGCTCACCCTGGGACATGAACTCAGAGATCATTGGCAGGAAGGATTCCAGATCGACTGGCTTTTCGATAAAACGAGTAACACCAATCGTCAGTGCAAAATCCTTGTCTTCAGCTGTAACGTAGGTGGCTGAGAGAAAGATGACCGGAATATCGCGGGTTTTTGGATCCAGGCGCAAGCGATGCACAAGACTGAATCCGTCCATGGTGGGCATCAGGATATCGGCAATAATCAGCAGGGGATGTTCACGCTGAATCATCTCCAGCGCTTCCTGACCGTTGCGAGCAGTGAGCACGCGATAACCCTTGAATTTGAGCGTTGTTTCGAGGAGTTCAAGGATATCGGGCACGTCATCTACAACAAGTAAATAGCCTTGTTGGATATCCATGTGCGTATTTTAGCCCCATATCCTTAGTTCTAAAGACGAAGTTATGGTATTGCTATGATTGTATATGCAACTGGTCCGTGTGACTGTTCGTTCGAATAAGGGACACTTGATTCCTAATGTAGTTCTCAGAAAATATGGATCGTCACTGAGTTTGCGGCAGGAGTGGACTGCGCGCGTTGATGCGTTGAAGTTCTTGCGCCGCAGGTGTAGAGTTGGGGTTGAGTGTATAAGCCCGGTTCAGGTCATCGATCGCACCCTGCCGGTCACCTAAAGCTTCTTTTGCCATCCCCCGCCAATAGTAAGTCTCTTCGAGCACCGGCTTATCGACATTGACCAGGGCCGTCTGCGCGAGGTTAATCACATCCTGGTAGCGCCCGGTATAGTAGTAGGCTGCATAGGGACCATCCTGATACCACAACAGACGCCAGGGACGTTCTTCTCCGGGCAAAGCTGCATAGAGGCTGAAGGCGGTGTCATAGGCCTGCGCGGCACCAGCATAATCCTGAAGATAGACCAGGTTTGAGCCGCGATTGAACCAGGCGAAGAATTGTTCGCGTCCGGTAAGGCTGTTTGCTTCCGCTAATGCCAGGTCAGCGGCATATCGGAAGTTTTGCTCAGAGTCGCTTTGTGTGCCTAAGATGGAATGCACTTCCGCCGCACGCTCAGGCGGGAAGATCACCACATAGACAAAGTTGAAATGCCGCCAGAACTGCCCCACGAATGAATAGGGTACCCCATACGCCTCGGGCGGACCTTCATAGGAATCGTAGACCAGGAATTGGCTCGTCGCATCATCGTAGCCGCTGACGGTCTGGTAATGACCGAGCCAGGCATCGTGTGAAGGATGCAAGCCTTTTTCGATCAGTACAGGGAATCCGGCCGCCACCAGTCGCTTGAGCAGATCGATATTACCGCCGACGCGCCAGAGCGCGTCATACTCTGTGGAACTCTCAACGAAGTTCACGATCTCGAACGGATTGACGTTTTTATCGTCGATCTCATGGCTTGGACGGAGATAGGCGCGTGTCGCAAACTGATCGCCTTGCCAGCCCCAATAGGAGAGGATCATCGAAAGATTGGCAGGAGCGCAATTGTTGAACTTCTGATATTCATGACGGATGCCGCTGAGCGCGACATTCGGCGGAATAGGTGTGAAGGTGAAGCTGGGAATGGGTGAGGGAAGGGGCGTCGCCGTCTGCACAGGGAGAGCTGTTGAGGTCGGCGCGGCCAACGCTGTGAGCGTTCCCTGCACAATCACTTCGATCTGCTCCTGCGGCATGAAGACCACCTGTTCGGGCGGGTTGAAGTAACGCCTGATGGCAACGCGCAAATTATCGATCCGCCAGCTGAGACGGGGTGCCAGGAATAGCGCGATCGCTGTCACCGCAATTGCCATTAAGGCAGCGAGAAGGAAATAAATTCTGATATTCTTGTATTGGTTCATTTGTTATCCAACTAAATGATTATAACGTTCACAAAATGGGTGACAGGTGAGGTCTATATTCATTCTAATAAATCTGGTGACTGATTTACTTTGAATAACGTTTTGAAACGCGGTCAAGTTCCTTGATAGAGTGACATCCGTAAATATTATTCATATTTATCTTGCGTATAGGCACCGTAGCAATTAAAGTTATGTTTTGTCTATTTTCTTATTGTTGTATCGTTCTTTAGACCATCTATTAATAAGATGACATTTGCCAACACTGATATACTGCATTAATCAAACGGGCTACATAGCAGGAGATAGATTGTATGGCGCATCACATTGTTGCCGCAGTCATTGTCCAGGCGGATCGCATTTTGCTTGGACGGCGAACACCCGACCGGGCATTTTACCCCAATGTGTGGGACGTATTTGGCGGACATATGGAACCGGGCGAGGAACGAGATCAAACACTGGTTCGTGAGTTACAAGAAGAGTTGGGTATCACGCCAACGAAATGGATGGAACTCAAAACGATTACAGAATCTGTTCCTGAAAATAATGACAGCCCTGCCTACGACCTCATTGTTTATTTTTATTGTGTACCCTCCTGGTTAGGGACACCTGTCAACTTGCAGCTTCATGAGCACACGACAATCGAATGGTTTTCGTATGCCGAGGCAATACAGCTGGACCTCGCGCATCCAAGTTATCCACGGCTCTTTGCAGAATGCCTTCAGTCGATCGCTAAAGATAGATGACCGCTCAATCGTTATTCAAGAAACACTTGCTCTCATGAAATCGCGCAACTTTATCACTTTAGCATTCCTGTTATTGATCGTCGCGTGCATCGCCAGTCCTGTTCCATCTACAAGTGCTCCTACTCCAATGAATCTAGTTCCGACGCAGGAAGCATCACCTACACCGCTGCCTCTACTGTCAGATACTGTGCCTGCCCCAACACCATCCACAGGTTCGTTCGAGTTGATTGGTCATTCGGCGCTTCTCCAGCGCGGCATGAATGCGGCTCCTGCTATTTATGGAAACTATGTTTATGTCGGTAGCCGCACGGATGGCAGACATACGGATGCAGGTGTGCTTGTTGTTGATATATCGAATCCAACGAACCCTCAGGTGATTTACCAGATGGGGCCTCCTGAAGAGGGCGTCGTGGGTCAGACCTCTCGAGAGCTACGGGTCTGGCCAGATCAGGAAGTACTGCTGGTGATGAACGTGGACTGCGATGCAGTTCTGCATGATTGCGGACAAAGCGGCGTTCCTGCCAATCTCAGTTTCTATGATATCTCTGGAACAAACGCATCTGCACCAAGGCTCATCACAGCATATTCGCTGAGGCGCACTCCGCATGAGATGTTCCTGTGGGATGATCCACGCGTGGATGGTCGTGCACTTCTTTACCTCTCCGCCTTAGGAAGGTCTATTGATGAGCTGTTTGTGTTGGACATATCTCAGGCACGAAATGGACTCGTGCAGGAAGTTAGTACGTGGAGTGCACCATTTGGAATTGTCCGAGCCGGATTGCACTCTTTGAGCTTATCCGTCGATGGGAAGCGTGCCTACCTTGCGCATCTGCAGGATGGCTTCATGATCCTGGATACTTCAAGCCTCGCGGATGGACTTCCAAATCCACAAATCAATCTTATTACCCCGCCAGAGAACTGGGCGCGGTCCGCTCCCGGCGCACATAGTGCGGTTAAGCTTTTTGGCATACCCTATGCGCTGATCACGGAAGAAGTATATGGCTTGTGTCCGTGGGGTTGGGTGCATTTCATTGATATCACCGACGAAACCAGGCCGCAGTTTGTTTCTGAATATAAGCTCTATCCTTACAACACAATTGAGCACTGTGCAGAAACGACTTTTGAACGTTATCAATCCACGAGTTTCTCTTCGCATAATCCCACACTGACAAAAAACCTTGCATTCATCACCTGGCATTCCGGAGGCCTACAAGTAGTCTCCATTGAAAACCCCGTACAGCCAACGCAAGTCGCTGAGTTCCTGCCAGAGCCACTTCCTTCCGTTGGGACGGAAGATCCAGCCCTTAGCTCAGGACCAGATAAAGTGGTGATGTGGAGTTACCCAATCATCAAAGATGGTTTGATATACGTGGTGGATATCCGTAATGGACTCTATATTCTCAAATATCATGGACCGCATGAAGATGAAGTGACAGCGATCCGTTTTCTGGAGGGTAACTCAAATCTTGGAGAAGCACAGTTGTGGGAGACGCCCTAATGTTTAGAGCATTGTGAAAGATTGAAATTGAACATCAAGAAATTGTTTACTGAATAGAAGCAACATATGCGAAGTTGATATCCGGTCAATGAAGCAGAACGGATATTCTCGGGTGTCACTCTTTTCGCGCGCAACAGGTCCTCATCCATAAAGAGACCATAGAAGAAGACATCAATTTTTCTCAAAGATAGCTCGTGAAAGTAGGTATCTCAAGCTTATCTATATTACTTTGATAAACTTTCCCATCGATGGAACACCGATGTGATTCAAAACGAATAGCAGACTGTAGCCTCGAGGCATATGCGCAGGCGTAGGTGGAGCTTGAACCTCCAGTTTCTCATTATCCACCCTGTTGAATATCAGCTCAAGCAGACGCTGATCGGTATTGGTAACGTGCGTCAACACCTCGGGGCGCATTAGTACAACTTTATGGATTGACCGAGCGTCATCTACCGTAATAGAGAATGACCCACCATGGGTAATTTGCTCGGGATAATCTACGATAATGGGTCGCGCTCCGCGAAAGAGGTAGGGCGGCGAAAAAATCTCAATGGATCTTTCGATCACTTTGGCACGCGGGTTGCCGCCCATGGATATGACCCGTCCGTCGGGGAGCAGAATCGCAGTGGAGTGATACACGCGTGGTCGTTGTTGAGCTGCCATCGGGGTCCAGGTGTTTGCAATTGGATCATATAGCTCCGCCTCATAGACCGCGCTCGCCGTCGTATGCATGTCAGCCATATGGCCGCCATAACTGGACATTCCGCCTACAACAAGCACATTACCATCTGGCAAGAGCACACCATTGGCATGGATGCGCTTGTGATGCATCTTGCCTTTCCGTTCCCAGCGTGGGTGTCGCACGCTCAAATCGATCTGTTCTGCAGTATCCTGGACGTGGGTAAATATATGAAAGATAGAGCTCCACGAATCCTTGCCCACACTATGCAGGAGAGTCATCAATATCCTTCCAAGGTTGTGTGAGCCTCCGCCGGCGATAAGGATTTGCGACTCGTACTTCGGTGGGCGAAGAGCCAGCAGGATGGAGATCCCCTCTTCCCGGTTCTTCTTCCAATGCGGACCTCCTACTTCCGTCCACGCTTCTGTCTTCGGACTCCAGCGCGCGGAAGGGAAACGACCGGGGATGAAGAAGTGCGTATTGAACATGCCCGAGTAGAATACATCCCCATCAGGGAGCAGATGCGTGCGCGGATAAAGAGGCAGCTTCCGATCCACTTTCATCCGGCTCCAGGACTTCGCAACAGGATCGTAAACTTCATTCACACGGACAATGTATTCATCCGTCTTGGTAATCAACTCGATCAGATTTTTTAGTGTACTCTTTTTTGGCTTATCGGTTGGCGCGCGGTATTCCAGCCCTGCCAGAGTCAAGACTCTATCGTCGCCGAGGCGAATGAGGGTAGGATACCAGCGCCCGAACTCCATATCTTTCAACCGCTCCCATGCTTCTGTAAATGGGTCAAAGAGGTATGCCTCCCTCAATCCCCCGTAAAATGGATCGGGCGGAGGCGGATAGTAACTCGTGCCGCCAACAAAAAGCAGTTTGCCATCCGCTAAAAACGTATGCCCGCCGCACCACAAATCACAGGCCATCGGGTCACAATTAATGGGATAGCGCTGCCAGGGATTAGTGTTCAAATCCAGCATCTCCGCGCGGGGCAGGGACGGGTGACTGAACTCGTCAGGGTCTAATGAAGACCCACCAAAGATAAATATCTTGTTTGTTGGCAATAGCGCCACATGGGTGGCGGAGTTGACAAAACTAACGTCGAGCATTTCCCACTTTCCGGCAACCTCCGGAGGTTGTTCTGCAGGCGGATGGGATGGCGGTTCGTGATGCATGGCTCCACTCCTGATTCACAAAGCCCGTTTTAACCGCGGTTGCGGCTCGTTTCGGGTGTATAAATTATACTGCTTTGTTGCTTCTTGAAGGAAAGCGCACTCACGTATACTTTTCGAAGAGACAGGAATACACACGTATGTCAAAGCTCTACACTGAACTCGCCTCGTGGTGGCCGCTACTCTCTCCAGTGGCGGACTATGCAGAAGAAGCGGTATTCTTCCTAGAGATCATGCGCAATGCCGGTCTGCCGCCTGCTCCGACGTTGCTCGAATTGGGAGCCGGTGGTGGTAGCAATGCATTTCATCTTAAATCCTATTTTGAGGATATGATGCTCACCGACATCTCACCGCAGATGCTTGGGATTAGCCAGTTACTCAACCCCGAGTGTGACCATACGCAGGGAGATATGCGGACTTTGCGGCTTGACCGTACGTTTGATGTGGTCTTTGTTCACGATGCAATTGACTATATGCTGACTCTTGATGGATTACGAGCGGCCCTCGAGACGGCTGCGATTCACTGCAAGCCAAACGGTCTTGCGCTCTTTGTTCCTGATTATGTGCGTGAGACATTTAAGCCATCTACCGACCATGGCGGCACGGACAGTGACGAACGCGGTTTACGCTACCTGGAATGGACGTACGACCCTGACGAACACGACAGCATCTATATCACCGAGTTCGCTTATCTGTTGCGAAGAGGGAATCAACCGACGCGTGTCGAGCATGACAAGCATGTCTGTGGGCTCTTCCCACGAACCGACTGGCTGCGACTATTAAATGAAGTCGGCTTTCAGGCCGAAGTCATTCCTGACCCCTTTGAGCGTGAGCTATTCCTGGCCCGCAAAGCGAACACGTAGCCAACCTGTGAGGTCTTTCATGTATTTATGGAAGGAAAACGGGCTTGGATCTGATCCAAGCCCGTTCCTAAGAAGCAACGTTAATACTGATTAATCCAGCGAGCAGTCGTACGGACCTTCTGCAGGCGAATGCGGGTCACTGCCTTCGAATACCTAGGCAAAGACATATTGCAGCGCATCGACGTCACAATCTGAAAGAACTGGGTCTCCCAGTTCGGGCCAGCCGTAACCCATCAGGTCAGTGCTTTCGAGCAGGTTGGTCGCATGACCCAGCCCCAACGAGTGTCCGACTTCATGCAGCGTCACCCAGCCAAGGTACTCAGGAGAGTATGGATCACGATCGAGACTCGGGGGCAGATCAGAGCGGACGAGGATATTCGGGCAGCCATGATCACCACAGATGGCGTAACCACCAAAGACTACACCGCCTGCCGTTGGCACGTAATGAACGACGATATCTGCAGCTTTTTGCTGGCTGCCGCGCTCGACGGTGACATCGGTGAGCGTGATCGCTCCATCGAAGCATTGTTCGAGCACGTCACTCCAGGTGGTGATGGCGCCATGGATCGCTGCAAGTTGCTCTTCAGTCGCGCTTGGATGCGCTTGAACCGCGATCGTCAGATCCGTGTGATCCCACCAATAGCCAGGATAGTAGTTGCTCAGAATGACGAGAGCGTCGGCATTCGACTCGGGCAATCCGCAACTCACGCCGCTCACGGTCACATCATTGCCTGGACCATTTCCCTTGGCTTGTACGGACATCGGCAGGACGAGTGCCGCGAGGATGAGGGCCACGACGAATATTCGTTTGAAATACATTAGCTGTTCCTCCAAACCTATTAGGCGGAAATCTTCCGTCTAACCTCCCTGCAAGGCCGGGGAAC
>DAINRK010000027.1:6488-17734 GCA_036741855.1 Anaerolineales bacterium | reverse complement strand
GGAAAGAAGGTAATGCCAGAATTGAAACGAAGAACGCCGCATATGTGCAAAGTTCATTATACCTTCTAGTGCCCAGGTAGTTTATTCCTTGTGTGAAGTATGAATACTTCATTTTTCAGGTAAAACGAATGCACCTGTGTTCCGGTGACAATCCAAAAATTGATTTCGTTTATAATAAATGCTCATCATTGATAATAAGGATTTACTGTCCATTTACATGACTAATTCTCAAGATAATCAAGATACCTCACTAATCCATCGTGCTGCTGAACAGGCACCAGCGCGCGGCTTACGGCATTTTCTGATTGGTCGCCCCCTACCAACGGCCGATGCGGAACACGAAACGATCGGCAAAGCCGTTGGATTGGCAGTATTTGCATCGGATGCATTATCATCCACTGCCTATGCCACGCAAGAGATCCTCGTTGTTCTTGCCGCCGCAGGGGCAATGGCTTTTGGATATGTCTTCCCAATTTCAATTGTCATTGTGGGCCTCCTTGCCATAGTAGTTATCTCTTATGTGCAAATTATTCATGCGTATCCAGAAGGCGGAGGTGCCTATATTGTGGCGTATGACAACCTCGGGCGCTTTCCCGCCCTCATGGCCGCGGCGGCGCTACTAACTGACTATATCCTCACAGTATCTGTCTCGGTTTCTTCTGGGGTGGCGCAAATCGTATCCGCATATCCACTATTATTTCAGTATCGGGTTGTTATCGCTGTGTTATGTGTTGCCCTTGTTACCGTCATTAACTTACGTGGGGTAAAGGAATCTGGCGCGGCATTTGCTATTCCCAGTTATTTCTTTATTGTTATCATGTTTATCACTGTTGGAACGGGCTTGTTTCGTATGCTTAGTGGCTCCCTGGGAACTGTAGTTGATCCTCCGCACCTTGAACACTTCGGTGAAGCAGTATCAGGCATTAGTGCGTTTCTTCTGCTGCATGCGTTTTCCAATGGCACGACCGCATTGACCGGGGTAGAAGCGATCTCAAATGGCACGACAGCATTCAAGGAACCTCGCAGTCGCAACGCGAGCATCACGTTGGTGGTGATGGCATTCATTCTCGGCTTTTTGTTCATAGGCATTTCATTTTTAACAAAAGAGGTCCATGCCGTCCCATCAGAGAGTGAAACCGTTATCTCCCAACTTGCCCGCACGGTCTTTAATGGACAGGAGTTACTCTATTTGTTCGTAATTCTGGGGACCACCATCATCCTGATTCTTGCTGCAAACACCGCGTTTGCTGGCTTCCCGCGCTTGAGCGCTATGTTGGCAAGCGATGGTTTCATGCCGCGCCAATTGGCTTATCGCGGCAGCCGCCTGGTGTATTCGTATGGAATTGTTGCGCTGGCAACAGTAGCTTCCATACTCATTATCATATTTCAGGCTAGTGTGACGCGACTCATTCCACTGTATGCGATTGGTGTGTTTTTGTCGTTCACCCTCGCCCAGACAGGTATGACCCGGCGCTGGTGGCGTGCAGGGCATCTTGACCCGACTGACACAACCGTAAAACATGCCCACAATCTGCGCTATGAAAAGGGGTGGTTCTCCAAAATGGTCAGCAACGGGTTCGGCGCGATCTGCACGGGGATCGTGATGTGCGTGTTTGCTATCACGAAATTCCGTGACGGCGCCTGGATCGTGTTGATTCTCACACCTGTTTTAATCAGCATCTTCCTCTGGATTCATCGTCATTACGTCAGTGTTGCAAGTGACCTCTCACTGAAAAAATATGGAGAACCGCCACCTTATAATGCGCGCCACCGGGTGATTGTTCCGATTAGCAAAGTACATCAAGGCACTTTAGCTGCACTCCGTTATGCAAGGATGTTATCGGAGGATATCACTGCGGTCCACATCTCGCTGGAACCGAACGATACTGAAAAGATTCGCAGGAAGTGGGAAATATGGGGACGCGGGACGCGCCTTGTGATCGTAGATTCCCCTTATCGACTCTTTCTGGAGCCATTGCTAGATTACATTAATGAAATTCTCTCCAGCAGGCAGGCAAACGAGACGGTCACGATTGTTGTCCCTCATTTCGTTCCGAAACATAATGTCTATAAATCCTTGCATATGCAAACGGCGGAATTACTGCGACGCGAGTTGCTTGAAACACCTGGTGTGATTATCACTGAAGTTCCTTATCAGACTCATTAGCCGTACGCTGTGTAATTTGTTAGTGTCTGAAACCAATTAAATCAAACGTAAGAGATCTTGTTTCAGTCCCCTTCCTGGCTTGCATGTCGAAGGTTGTGATAGATCGTGAAGAAGAGCATTTCTCGAATGGAAAGTTTTCCAATCAGGGGATGGGGCAATAGATAGCCGTCCAATTCATTTTCCTCCCATTCCTCAGCAACGGATACAAGTTCGGCGCTGGCTTTTGAAAATTGTCCCAGTAATTCCTGCTTTTTCTCTTCGGCATGTTCACCTGGATTTTCCTGATTTGGAAGATAGCGCCCTGATGCCTGTGCGCCTTTGGTGAGTTCGTCACGATAAATCTGGCAGAGTTTTTCATACGACCTGGAGGGTTTCTCAGGTGTACCGAACAGGGCCTTAAGAGTGAACTTGGGCAATCTCAAGGCTTTTGAGATGGGCTTGTGCGACTTGATAAGATGATCCACATTATCGGACGGAGACCAAACTTCCCCATGACGAGCGAAGAAGTTTTCCACGGGGATTTTTATGAACCAGGTTGTAACGCGTTGATGGGAATCTCTGAGCGCGGTAATTAATTCGGTCTTAGTTTTAATCTCATTCATATTGTTCCTTAAAGTTTTTCCACAACCCAATAATGAGACAAGCCAAATATTTTCAAAGGTGTCTTCTCCAGAAACTGCAAAACTTCACGCAAGAATTTTCCCAATGGTCCAAATCTTGCAATGATGTTATCGTACGCGCCAAAGATGATTGTGCGCTCAATGAATTTAACTGGCAAACCGTCAAATAGTTTCTGTACATCGCGTTTTGAGTAGACGCGTACGTGAGGCACAAGCTTATCTCGCAAGACGCGTGGCAGGTAATTCACAAATAGTTTATTGCCAAAATAATATTTGCCTTTCCAATAGGTTCCATGTGTCTCGAACGGATAACCGCGATTCGGACAAAACAAAATGATGCGTCCACCGGGTTTCAAAGCGCGGATCATTTCGCGGATCGCGACGCGGTCATCCTGTACATGCTCGATGACTTCATGGCTGAGGATCAGGTCAAACGTCGAAGTTGGAAGTGGAAGGAATTCACCTGCCGCGTTAAGGATGTGAGGAGAGTTCATCCGTGCTTCGGCAGCGCGTTCGAAGTCATATTCCAATCCGATCACTTCGCCACCCAGAGGTGAGAGGTGTACAACATACATCCCTACGCCGCATCCGTTTTCAAGGATGCGTCCCTGGATTCGCTCTCCAGCGGCTCGCAGGATCATCTCAAGCCTACGTTGCTGCCCTGCACGCCAAACATAGGATGGTTCGCCGCGTAACGCTGCTTTTTCAAAGTCCCGTTCAGACATGGCGGCAATTATATCTTGCATGTTTTTTTAGCCTATGCTAGAATATCAATTGTAGTTTGAGTTGATTACCGCACGCATCGAGAAGTGGGCAACCCCCACTTTTCTGCTTGTAAATGGGAATATACGGAGTAAGAGTATGTCAAAGAACGAGTTCGCGCTAGCCTTCAACGAAGTGCTGGAAGAAAAGCAACTTTCCAGGGATGTGATCCTTGGTGCGATTGAGTCTGCCATGGTTTCGGCCTATCGGCGGGCTGTCAACGCGTCCACAGCACAACATGTGGAGGCCAAAATAGATTCTGACACGGGTAAGGTTTTGGTCTTTGCTGAGAAAGAAGTCGTAGAAGATGTGATGGAACCAAAGACCGAAGTCTTGCTGGAAGAGGCGCGTAAGGTCAATCCCGAAGCGCAACTCGGTGATATGGTAATCGTGGAGACGACACCTGCCGATTTCGGACGTGTCGCCGCGCAGACCGCGCGTCAGGTAATTCAACAACGCATCCGCGAAGCCGAGCGTTCGAACCAGATGCAGTATTTTGAGCGTCAGGTGGGCGAGATCGTGAGTGGAATAGTACAAGCGACAAATGTCCAGGCTACAACCGTTGGGCTCGATATGAAAGCCGAAGGGGTTTTACCTGGTAATCAGAGAATCCCGGGTGAGCGTTTCAAAGTGCATGAACGAGTTCGTGCAGTCGTGCTTGAAGTGAAGGATGGACCGCGCGGACCGCAAATCGTTTTATCGCGAGCGCATCGCAACTTCCTACGCCGTTTGCTCGAGAACGAGGTTCCCGAAATTTATCATGGCGTGGTGGAAATTCGCGCGATCTCGCGTGAACCAGGCGCGCGTGCCAAAGTTGCTGTTATGGCAACCCAGGCTGGTGTGGACCCAGTGGGTGCGTGCGTAGGAATTAAGGGCGTCCGCATTCAAGCCATCGTCAAAGAACTGCACGATGAAAAAATTGACATTATTCAATGGGATCAAGACCCCGTTGTTTATATTTCCAAAGCGATCAGCCCGGCGCGCGTGAGTGGTGTATACCTCTCCGAAGTGGAAGGCAATCGCACGGCAACCGTTGTCGTCAACGAAGATCAACTCAGCCTTGCAATTGGACGCGATGGCCAGAACGCGCGTCTCGCCGCAAAGCTTACCGGCTGGCGCATCGATATCAAGTCACTTGCTGAGGCGGCTGGGGATGCTATCCAAAAATTGCGGAGCGATCTTGAGCTTTCTGCCCTTTTGCCTAATGCTGTTGAATCCATTCCTTCTGTTGAGGAAGTGCTGGCAAAGAAGGCTGAGAATCGTCCAATAACACCTGAAGAATTCACGATGCTGTCGCAATTCGTTGATCGTGTGGAGCGCCGCACCATTCAAATCAAGGAAGATGCAGCTCGTGCTGTGGAAGAGAAAACTGCCAGCGCCCGCTCTGAAGTACCCACTCCTGCGTTTGGGATGCCACTTGAAGATATTGGACTAAAGGAACACGTTTTCAATATTCTCGTTGAGGCAGGGTTTGACACAGTTGGTGCCTTGATGATGTCCATGAAGATGGATGCCAACAGAGTCCTTGGATTGCCAGGAATCGGCCCCAAAGCCATGCAGAATATCGAGGAGACGCTTGCCGCTGTTACCTTTCCGGAACCGCCTCCCGCAGAACCCGCAGCGGAGCTCCCGGTTGAAGCTGTTGCGGAGGCTGAAGTCCAGCCTGAGGCGTCTGCCCTCCCTGCTGCCGAAGGCGTTGCAGAGGAGGAAATTCCTGTTCCTGATAAGCAGATTCCGGCTAAGAAAGAGCCAAGAAGAGTCGTCGAAGAAGAGGAGGATGAGCATGCCAAGGATGGCGTCTCATTGGATGAACTCTTTGCTATGAAGCCTGAGATATTCCAATCTGCCGGTGGTGAGGACGAAGAGTCTATTGATAGTAAGAAGAAAGGCAAGAAAGGTAAGAAGAAAAGTGTTGAGCTGGTGCTTGATGAGGAACGCGGCGAGGTTGTTGGCCGCAAGAAGCATAAACGCGGTGACAATGAATTTGGCGAGGAAGAGTAATTCTCACCCCTAACCCTTCTCCCATTGGGAGATGGGAAACTAAGGAGTATGTCGAAGAAACCTGTTCAGCGTGTAAAACATGTGCCCCAGCGTACTTGTGTGGGTTGTCGTGAAGTTTTGCCCAAACGAAAGATGGTCCGCATTGTGCGGACATCTGATGGGGTTCAGGTTGACCCAACCGGCAAGTTAGCTGGGAGAGGGGCTTACCTGCATGACCGTCGCGAATGTTGGGAGCGCGGTTTGAGAGGCTCTCTGGCGCACGCGTTGAAAACAACTCTGACATCCGATGAACGTGCTAGACTGGAAGATTTTATGAATACTCTGCCAACTGAGGCGGAGATTGCAGGAGTGGGTAAGTAACCATGTGATTGCGTAGATCGCTCACTGGGCTTACCCAATGAACAACATGTTATGTGTTCATTTGAAGTTTGTGATTTAAGGAGGCAGCCCATGAGCATTAATGGAAACAAGATTGAATTACCCACCAGTATCGTGATTCGCGATCTGGCGCAAAAGATTGAAAAAAGCCCCATTGAACTCATCAAGAAACTGATGTCCAATGGCGTAATGGCGACCATCAACCAGGCTGTGGATTTTGATACAGCCGCGATTGTAATGGCTGAATATGGATTTGAGGCAGTTCCTGAAGTTGTGGAAGAAGTGAAAGTTGAGGTTGGGGAAGTTCCTATCTGGCGTCAGTTGATTGCTGGGGAGGATCAATTACTCTTGAAGAATCGTCCACCGGTGGTGACAATTTTGGGTCATGTAGATCATGGAAAGACCAGCCTGCTGGATGCGATCCGCCAGACGGATGTGGCGGCAGGTGAAGCAGGAGGCATTACCCAGCATATTGGTGCATATCAGGTTGAGATGAAGGGACGCCAAATCACATTTCTGGATACTCCGGGCCATGCGGCGTTCACGCAGATGCGCGCACGTGGTGCACAGGGAGCAGATATTGTTATCCTGGTCGTCGCAGCAGATGATGGTGTGATGCCACAGACTAGGGAAGCGATTGCACATGCCAAAGCCGCACGAGTGCCAATCATGGTGGCTCTGAATAAGGTCGATAAGGCCAATGCAAACCCCGACCGTGTAAAACAACAACTTGCCGAGTTGGAACTTGTCCCGGATGAGTGGGGCGGAAGTACAATGGTCATCCCAGTTTCTGCTAAGTTGAAACAGGGCATTGATGATCTGCTTGAGGGCATTCTGCTGGTTGCAGATAATATTGAGATCAAGGCAAATCCCAATGGGAAGGTAATTGGCACAGTTATTGAAGCCGAAGTTGATCGGACCAAAGGTGTGATGGCCACCCTGTTGGTCCAGAACGGAACCCTTGAGTTTGGAGATATTGTCGTGGCTGGAATTGCTCATGGCAAATTACGTGCTCTCTCTGATTACAAGGGTAAACCGGTAAGGAAGGCGAGCCCGTCGACACCAGTAGCTGTGATGGGACTGAGCGATGTCCCCTCTGCAGGTGATTTGTTTGAAGTCGTAGACTCGGAAAGAGAAGCGCGTACCATTGTGGCAGAGCGCGCAGAAGCTGCGAAGACTCAGTCACAGGCGAAGAAGAAAGTATCGCTTGAAGACCTGTTTGCAAGTGTTCAGGCCGGTGAAGCAAAGGAACTTAATCTGATCGTGAAGGCAGACGTACAAGGTTCTCTTGACCCGATTGTTTCCGAGTTGAACAAGCTTGGAGAGGGTGAGATCGGAATCAAGATCCTGTATTCTGAAACAGGCAACATCGGTGAAAACGATGTGATGCTCGCTTCTGCCTCCAACGCGATCATCATTGGCTTCAACGTCCAGGCAGATGTCTCGGCCCGTCGCCTTGCCGAAAAGGAAGGCGTCGATATTCGGTTATATGAGATCATTTATCGTATGACCGAAGATATCGAAAAGGCCCTCAGCGGTATGCTTGAACCGGAAGTTAAAGAGAAGATCATCGGCCGCGCACAGGTTCTACAGGTCTTCTCCGCATCCAAGTTTGGTAAAGTGGCTGGGTGTAGAGTCACCGATGGTGAACTGCGCCGCAATGCGAAAGTGCGCCTCTACCGCGGCACCGATATGATTTTTGAAGGTGATATGGGCTCGCTACGCCATGAGAAGGAAGATGTGAGAGAGGTCAAACAAGGCTACGAGTGCGGGGTTGGTTTCAAGAACTTTAGCGATATTCAACCTGGCGACCAGCTGATTTGTTATATACTTGAAACGTCTTAGAAAGTCAGTTAATCGTAAACTAAACGCCCATGCCTTCTGGTACTCGTCTTCAACGTATTGCGGATCGGATCCGTCAGGAACTCTCGGAGATGTTGATCCGTGAGATCAGTGATCCGCGTCTGAAACAGATCTATATAACGGATGTAAAAGTGGATAAGGAACTTGCATACGCCGATGTTTATGTCTCGGCTGTGGAAGGAGTTTCGCGCTCCAAAGACGTTCTCGCAGGGCTGGAGTCTGCTTCGGGGTTCGTCCGGCGAGCTCTCGCCTCGCGCGTTGAACTACGTGCCTTCCCGCGTCTGCGCTTCCACTGGGATATGACACCAGAGAATGCCGATCATATTGAGAAGATCCTTGCAGAATTGCGAGAAAAGAAATAAACTCTGTGCCTGGCTGGTAAAAAAGTATTGAGAGGAAATTCCATAGAATGGATCAAGAGATATCAAACGCCATCAAAGCGCGGCTCGAAAAATCAAATAAAGTTGTCATAGCATCACACGTACGTCCTGATGGCGACGCGATAGGTTCCCTGCTCGGTCTGGGATTGGCATTACAAAACGCGGGTAAATCTGTGCAAATGGTTCTGGTGGATGGTGTGCCATCCTCCTTTAGGCATCTTGAGGGAAGCGAATTGATCGTCAGGGAACCGGGTGATGAACACGATACTTTTATCACTGTCGATTCCGCAGATTTCAAACGTACCGGGAAAATCTTCGAAAATTTTGGTCAGCCGGATGTCAATATCGATCATCACAAAACCAATGAAAAATTCGGCAAACTCAACCTCATTGAAGCCGAAGAAGTTGCCACGGCTGCCATACTCACTAATCATCTTCGCGAGTGGGGATATGAGATCACCAAACCAATTGCCGAAGCCTTGCTGACAGGAATCATTACAGATACGCTTGGCTTCCGTACACCTACAACCAATCCATCGGCATTACGTTTATGTGCGAGGTTGATGGAAACCGGTGCAGATATGCCGGACCTCTACATGAAGTCGCTGGTAAAGAAATCGTTTCCGGCGGCTCGTTATTGGGGAGCCGGACTCAGTAGTATGGAACAGAAGAATGGAATTGTATGGGGTACGCTGACGGTACAAGACCGCAAAAAAGCTGGTTATGGCGGCAACGATGATGCCGACCTGATTAACATGATCTCCGCCATCGACGGGAACAAGGTAGGCATGATTTTCGTCGAACAAACAGATAATCATGTCAAAATCTCCTGGCGCGCACTCGAGCCAGGCATTGATGTTTCACCGATTGCCAAACACTTTGGAGGCGGCGGTCACGCCGCTGCGGCGGGAGCGGATATTCCCGGGGCACTGCAGGATATCCAACCATTGGTATTAAAGACCACGTATGATATGCTTGGGTTCTAAAAATACAAAATAAAATGATAGCATAATTGGAAAGTGATTTTAAGGAGGAGTATGACAATGAATAGTCAAGATGTAAAGAATGCCATTTCGGGGGTGTTGGTAGTAGATAAACCCGTCGGTATGACTTCGCACGATGTGGTGCAAGCAATCCGTAATGGCACAGGTCTGCGCCGTGCAGGCCATACTGGAACACTGGACCCACGTGCGTCGGGAGTACTGGTAATTTTGGTGGGGCCGGCTGTCCGTTTGAGTGAATACGTTTCGGCTTCGGATAAACGATATCAGGCTATCATCCGCCTGGGTGGTAGAACAGACACATTTGATGCAGACGGGAAGGTCACACAGGCGAATCAGCCGGTGAACGTGACTGAATCCCAATTCGAAGAAGTATTAAAAACGTTTGTTGGGGAAATCGAGCAGACGCCGCCGCCTTATTCGGCTGTTAAAGTGCAGGGACGCAAAGCGTATGAAATGGCGCGCAAAGGCGAGGAAGTTGAACTGGAACCGCGCAAGATCACTGTTCATCACCTCGAGGTGCTCGAATGGGCCCCGCCTGAAGTCGTAATTGATGTACACTGTTCGTCTGGTACCTATGTTCGCTCATTGGCGAACGATCTGGGTGAAAAACTTGGATGTGGAGCATATCTTGTTGGCTTGCGACGCACGAAGAGTGGACGTTTCTCTCTACGTGATGCGGTACCTCTACGGAAACTTCAGGAATCATTCCATGCTGGCAATTGGTATCAATATCTCATCCCTGCTGCAGAAGCCCTGGGTGATTGGCCAGCTCTTGAGCTTAGTCCTGATGATGTGGAAGGTGTACGTCACGGGCATCGTGTCAAGGCAGCGGCTGATGTGGCAGTTGGAAGCCGAGTTCGCGGCGTAAGCACACAGGGTGAACTGGTTGCGCTCATGGAGTGTGTTACCGGAGAAGATGGCACGCCTGCATGGCAACCAAAGAAAGTATTCTTTACTTCAGAATAAAGGACATCAACACCAGCCGTCAATCAATTTTTTGACGGCAAAACCGCCCGAATCAAATCGGTGATATTCCAGCGCCAGCGACGGCGCTGGAGTCATTTATGCTATGAAACATTTTCAATCTCTCGAAGAAGTTACTCTGCAAAATTCCTGGCTGACAATTGGAGTCTTCGATGGTGTACATCGCGGTCATCAGGAGATCATCAAGAAGCTTACTGCGGGCGCGAATGGAAATGGCGTCCCTGCAGTTGTTTTGACTTTCGACCCGCATCCTGCAAATATCCTCGGGCGCGGGGAAATCGGATTGCTCACATTGCCCGATGAACGAGCAGAGTTATTGGCATCCATGAATGTGGATGTGGTCATCACTGAACGCTTCACGAAGGAACTATCAACGGTTACAGCATTCGATTTTATGTCGCGTCTGAAGCGTCATCTTGGATTGAATCATCTGCTGATCGGCTATGATTTTGCGCTGGGCAAAGGGCGCGAAGGCAATGCAATGCGGTTAACGGAAATCGGCAGGGAACTTGGATATGGCGTCGAACTGATATCAGCCTTGAGCGATGAAAGTGGTGTAATCTCATCCACTGAGATTCGAAAATTAGTTTCAGTAGGGAATATTACCGAAGCCGCGCATCTCATGCGTCATCCATACTCCTTACGCGGACCTGTAATTCGCGGCGATGGGAGAGGTAAAAAGATCGGCGTTCCTACGGCGAACATTGATTACCCGCGTGAGAAGATTGTCCCCGCGAAAGGTATCTACGCTGGATGGGCATCTATTGCCAGTGAAGAGCATAGGGCGGCGATCAGTATTGGTGTGAATCCGACATTTACACCTGAAAAGCAAATTCCTAGTGTCGAGGCATATCTCCTTGATTTTGACAAAGACATTTATGGAAAAGAGCTCAAAATCGAATTTGTTGCACGACTGCGTGATGAACTCAAATTTGATTCAGTAGATGCGCTGGTTAGACAGATCTGGAAAGATGTGGAAGAGACGAGAAGGATCCTAGAGGCATAATGGCAGAAAAGTTACAAATCCTTTTCCCTGATTGACTCCGGATGCTATTTATTGTACAGTGTCAATAAACCCAATCAAGAA
>DAINRK010000027.1:0-6388 GCA_036741855.1 Anaerolineales bacterium | reverse complement strand
CCTGATTGACTCCGGATGCTATTTATTGTACAGTGTCAATAAACCCAATCAAGAAGGGAAGTAACCAATGACACAGTCTTTTGAACCAACTCCTCAGCCTTCACCAGCTCTGGCAACGGATCGCTCTGCGCCAATCAACCAGGAAGCGACGGTTGCCGAATTCACACAGCGCATGAAACGAGGGGCCAATAATTTCTATTGGATTGCCGCATTATCGGTGATCAATTCCATACTCTCGATGACCGGAAGCAGCACCTACTTTGTCATTGGATTGGCAGTTACTCTCATCGTAGATGGTGTAACTGCTGGTCTCAGTCAATCCTTTGCGGATGCCTCTGTGATCGTGAAGATCATTGGTCTGGTGTTAAGCATTCTGATTGCCGGTATCTTTGCTCTCTTTGGTTTTTTTGCGGGCAAAGGAAAGCGCTGGGCATTTCTTGTGGGAATGGTATTGTACGCGCTGGATGGCTTGATCATGCTCGCCTTTGCGGATTGGATCGGCGTGCTCTTTCATGGGTTTTTTCTATGGGGGTTGTTCGGCGGCTGGCGTGCACTTGGCGAATTGCAAAAAATTTCGCCTCAAAAGCAGATGGATTTTCCTCAAAACATCGGAGTTCAATAACCTTCGGGCGGCGCTGAGCCGCCCTTTTCATTGATATAATCTGCCAGGTTTTCGTAGGGCGGGATGGTATCCCGCCAGTTCAAAATATGCGGGATACCATCCCGCACCACAGGAGTATCCCATGCCGGAATGTGAAATTTATCTTCTTTCCCCGCGCGCGCTCAGCCCCGAAACGATCGCGGTTGCGTTTGCAAAAACATCCCGCTCGCCAGAATCGTTTCGTGCTATCGCCGCGGAATTGAGTGATGAGAAATCCGCACAATTCCATGAGAAGTGGGTGGTGGGCTATGGTCACGCGTCGGTGGCTGAACACGCGGTGTTGCACATCGCATTTGAGAATGTGTCGCGACTAGCAATTGAAAGTATTGAATCTAACCGGCTAGCATCCTATACTGAAAAATCCACTCGCTATCAACGATGGGGATTGGACGATTTTACGATCCCACCTGAGCTCAATGACCATCCACTCCGAGATGAATTTGTGGATACGGTCCGCCTCCTGTTCAAGACGTATTCGGAGTCACTTGACCCTGTGCGAACTCTCATCTTTGAGCGCTTCCCGCGCCGCGAAAACGAAAAGGATGAAGCCTGGGATCGCCGCATCCGCTCGAAGTATGTCGATGTGTGCCGCTTCATCCTGCCCGCTGCGTCGCTGGCAAATGTAGGTATGACTGCAAACGCACGTGTGCTGGAGAATATGATCCGTAAAATGCTTTCCCATGAACTGGCAGAAGTGCGTGAAATTGGCATGAAAGTGAAGGAAGTATCGAAAGCCGAAACACCTACGCTTGTGAAATATGCAGATGCAGTGCCTTATTTGATGGAAACAACCCGAGAGATTAGAGACTTAGAGACTGGAGATTCGAAAAAAGGCAATTGGGAATTGGTAAATGGAAATCAAGGGTGGTGCACCCTTGTTGACCATGACAACGATGGCGAAGCGAAGGTCATTGCCGCGGCGTTATATCGCTTTGATGAGATGCCGTATATCGATGCCTTGGCTTTTGTGAAAAATCTTGGAGAGCCTGAACTCGAAAAATTAGCTGAAGCATTGTTAGCACGTCTGGGGAAGTTTGATATTCCATTGCGCGAATTGGAGTATTGTACGTATACATTCGATCTTGTGATGGATCAAGGCGCGTATGCAGAGTTCAAACGTCATCGTATGATGACGCAAACGCCACAGAAACTAACCACCAGGCTTGGATATGCAACCCCGCGCCTCATCACCGAAGCAGGCTTTGGGTTCGCCTATGAAGCGGCGATGGAATCTGCTTTACAGATGTTCGAGAAGCTATATCAATTCAGTCCGGATGTCGCGCAGTATATTGTCCCCAATGGATTCAATCGTCGTGTGTTGGCTCAATTTAACTTACGGGAGGCATATGCATTTTGCCAGTTGCGCTCCGCGGCAAATGCACATTTCTCCATTCGAAGAGTCGCACAACGCATGTATGAAGAGATGGCACGCGTACATCCGCTCTTGACAAAATATATGAAACTGCACGATGAAACATGGCAGGGGGTGGAAGAGGGGCATTTTACAGCTATGTAAAAAACTCCGAATCAAAGACTCGGAGTTTCTATTGTTTCACGTTTGTATCCCGGTTGGCTAAAACCCATTTTTCTTAATCACATTCCTGTACCACTTCGCACTGTC
Organism: Anaerolineales bacterium; assembly: GCA_036741855.1. Taxonomy (GTDB): domain Bacteria; phylum Chloroflexota; class Anaerolineae; order Anaerolineales; family Villigracilaceae; genus Defluviilinea. The sequence goes on along the minus strand of DAINRK010000027.1, from coordinate 4,106 downwards.
TTTCAAAATGCGTTTTTGCGTTTCGAAATCCACCCAGACCAGTCCGAAGCGTTGGGCATAGCCCTTTGCCCATTCAAAGTTATCCATAAGGGACCAGGCAAAGTAACCTGCCATTGGTACACCCGCTGCAATAGCACGATGGACTGCTGCAATGTGTGTTCGGTAATAGTCAATACGTAGATCATCCTTCACATTGTTCTTTTCATCAGGCGGAGTGGAGTAACTTGCACCATTTTCAGTCACGTACATCTTCAATGGCTTGTAATCAAAATACAAACGCGAGAGAACACCCGTAAGACCTTCGGGAAAATTTTCCCAGCCCATCTCTGTCCAGTTCTCGGGCGTTTTAGGTTTGGAGAAAATAACTTGTGGCTCGTTATCCGAAGCTCCAGAGCGTACAACTTCGCGGTTGTAATAGTTAACTCCGAGGAAATCCAGCGGAACCGAGATTGCCTTCATATCGCCATTTTGGATGAAACTCATGCTGTTTGGCATGGCGTCCTGTCGTTCAAAGTCTGCGACTACATCGGCTGGATAACCACGTCCATATAGTGGATCGCTGAACCAACGTGTCCATTTGCCATCTCCTTCGCGTACGGCGTTCAGGTCAGCGGCAGAGTTGGATGCGGGTACTCTCCATCCTACATTGAGGGTGATACCCACATCAGACCCCGGGCTGTTACGTCGGATGATGGGAACTGCCCATCCATGCGAAAGAAGCACGTGATGACTGACTGGCACGCCTTTCGCAAGATCTTTGAAGCCAGGTGCGTGTTCACCTGTGTCGTTCCCAATCCATGCAACGACCGCGGGTTCGTTGTGAGTGATCCAATTCCTGACGCGGTCACCAAGGGCTTTTGAGATTGCCTCTGTATATTCCGCAAAAGCTTCCGCCGTGGAACGGACTTCCCATCCGCCTTCATCTTGTAACACTTGAGGCAAGTCCCAATGGTAAAGTGTGACAAAAGGAATTATGCCTGCTTCCAGCAAGCCATCGACAAGTTTGCTATAGAAATCGAGTCCTTTTTGATTGACCTTGCCGCGTCCTTTTGGCAGAATGCGAGGCCAGGCCGTAGAGAAACGATATGCCTGCAATCCAATTTGCTTCATAATGCGAATGTCTTTTTTCCACAAGCGATAGTGGTCGTTGGCTACGTCGCCCGTATCGCCGTTATAGATTTTGCCAGGCGTATGTGAGAAACGATCCCAAATGGATTCGCCTTTACCGTGCTTGTCCCATCCTCCTTCGATTTGATATGAAGAAGTTGCTGCACCCCAGATGAAATTCTCCGGGAATATGATTTTCGTGGCCATGTTTCGAATCCTTTATTGTTTGTGAGATGAATTTAGATAAGGTAATAAGCACTTTTTATGGATTACATTGTTGTATTGCAGGATGTGATTCACCATAAGTCAAGCCATAGCCGAACGGAAATAGCGGCGCATCACAACCTGTCTTGCCTGCAGAATTATTGGCATTGATCGGAAGTTGCTCATTCGCGCGCGGCCAGGAATAGGATAGTTTTCCAGTGAAGGGAAAGTCTCCAAACAGCACATCTGCGATGCCACCACCTTCTGTGCCGGGAAGCCATGCCGCGACCCACGCATCTCCGAGTTGTAACTGCTCAGTAATTACTCGTGGACGACCAGAAATAAGAATAACAACCAGAGCTTTACTTTGTTTTTGGGTCTCCGTGATTAGTTTGACTTCGGAATCATTCAAGGAAATATCCTCACGATCGCCAACGCCTTCCGCGTAGGGCGGTTCAGCCAGCACCACAATCCCCACATCTGCGATTAGTGGTTTCCCCGCGGAGTCTTTAAATTCGCCGAAATCTGCATTTCGATCGTAAAGGATCTGTGTGTCTGAGCCAGCCACGGCTTTGATTCCGCTGAAGATTGTGGTGCCTTCGTTATCGTTTCCTTTTTTGCCCTGCCATTCGAGAGTCCAGCCGCCCGATTGAAGGCCGAGGTCATTTGCAGCTTCACCCGAAACAAAGATGACGGATGTCTCTTTACTTAGCGGTAAGACATTGTTATCGTTTTTCAGCAGGACAAGAGATTCACGTACTGCTTGACGCGCAAGTTCCAGATGCTCACGCGAGCGGACCATGCTTTGATATTTTGTGTCGGGCATTGGATGTTCAAACAAGCCCAAAGCGAATTTAACGCGCAGGATACGGCGGACAGCCTCATCTACGCGTGACTCGGGGACATCCCCGTTATTAACTGCCTGCTTCATCGTCTCAATAAATGAGACGTAGTCATACGGAACCATATTCATATCCACACCCGCGTTGATGGATGTGACTACAGAAGCATAATAATCATCGGGATAAATTTGGTCGATCGCCTGCCAATCTGAGACGATGAAACCCTTGAAGCCAAGTTCATTTTTGAGAATCTCTGTCAGCAGCCTCTGCTGAGCATGCATCTTCGTTCCCTTCCAACTGCTAAAGGATGCCATTACATTCATCGCGCCGGCATCCACTGCTTTCTGGTAGGGAGGCAGGAATAATTTACGCAAGACTTCTTCAGGGACTTGCATATTGCCCTGATCAAGTTTGTAATTCTCGGTTCGCGAGGAATCCCATATCGTCGCGCCATCACCGATAAAATGCTTGGCTGTTGCTAGTGCAAACAAAGACTGGCCGGTCGTTGCTGTATCGTCAGTTTCCAGACTTTGTATCCCTCTGATGTATGCCGCGCCAAGTGAGGAGACCAGCCCCGTGTCTTCGCTGTAGCCCTCGTATGTGCGTCCCCAACGCACATCCTGCACGACTGCAACAACAGGCGCGAAGTTCCACGGGATGCCGCTGGCAAGCATTTCTTCCGCTGTTGCTCGGCCGATTTTTTCTGTAAGTTCCGGGTTGTTCGCCGCGCCTAAGCCTATATTATGTGGGAAAATTGTCGCATTATGCATGTTGCCGTGTCCGTGCACTGCATCCACACCGTATAGGAGCGGAATTCCCAGTCGCGTGGCAAGAGCTTCACTCTGAAAGCCTTCAACCATCGCGTACCAAGCCTGCACAGTATTTTCTTGCGGAGAACCACCGCCTCCACTTAATATCGAGCCAATGAAATATTTGGTGATATCACCTGGTCTGATGCTGTCCTTTTCCACTTGTGTCATTTGCCCGATCTTTTCATCAAGTGTCATGCGTTCGAGTAAATCTTCGACTTGCGCTTCGACGGACTGAGATGAATCGGTGGAAATGACAGCACTTGGAGTTTCAGTTGGGGTAAGCGTTGGTTCCGTCGTATTCATGGATGTAGGAGCCTGTGTGTCGCACGCGGAGAGAGTGAATGAAAGAAGAAGGAGAAAAGAAAGAATACGTTTCATAATATTTATGCAACATGCGCTTCGACTGCGTTCGCCTGTCGGCTCACTCCGCTCAGCGCGAGTGATTTTCTATAACACCGTCTTTCAAAGTCAATACCTGATGAACATATTGGTCCACCAGTGGATCATGAGAGACCATCAGCATCGTAATGTGATGGTTCTCCACCAGTTCGCGGAAGAAGGTGAGAAGTTCACGAGTGGTCTTACTATCCAGCTCGCCTGTAGGTTCATCAGCAAGAATCAACTGCGCATGATTTGCCAATGCACGCGCAATTGCCACGCGTTGTTGCTGTCCACCAGACATTTCATATGGACGGTGGTCGCGCCAACGACTCAATCCAACGATCTCCAAACATTCCAGCGCGCGTTGATGGCGCGCCTCATACTCATCACCTTTAATGCGCAATAACAACTCGATATTTTCGTAGGCCGAAAGCGTCGGCAGTAAACCAAACGATTGAAATACCAATCCAATCTGTTCGCGCCGCCAACTGGTTAGTTCATCGTCACTCATTTGTATCAAGTCATGACCCAGCACGACGACCTTTCCTGAAGTCGGCTTGTCGAGACCAGCCAAACAATTTAACAATGTCGTCTTGCCGCTCCCGGACCGTCCCTTTAATGTTACGAACGAACCAGCCGGGACATTCAAGTTCACGCCGCGCAACGCTTGAATCCCATCCGCATTTGTCTTTGACGAATATACGCGCCTCAGGTCTTTTGTTTCGATCACCAGACTCATTCTTTTCCCCTTTGCACAAAC
>DAINRK010000026.1:6041-17987 GCA_036741855.1 Anaerolineales bacterium | reverse complement strand
CTCACCGATTCAGACCGCGCCCCGTGGCTGGCTGCGCTTCACGATTTGATTGAATCCTGTCTGAAACTCAACCAACCCGGTGTATTGGCCTGTTCCGCGCTCAAGGAAACCTATCGCCAGAAGTTACTGGAAGGAAATCAGGAAGTTAAGCTCATATATCTCAAAGGCAGTTATGAATTGATCTGGTCGAGGATGTCCGCGCGCAAGGATCATTACATGAAACCCGAAATGCTCCGTTCCCAGTTCGATGCTCTCGAGGAACCCTCTGATGCACTTGTTGTAGATATTTCGCTTTCAGTAGACGAAATCAAGCAGATAATACTCCAACACTTGAATAGGTAGGCATTTATCTTATGAATTCCCTCAAAAAACAATTTCTTATTAATCCTAATGTGATCTTCCTCAACCATGGCTCGTTCGGCGCCACGCCAAAACCTGTGTTCCGTGAATATCAGCGTTGGCAGCGCGAGCTGGAAGAGCAACCGGTCGAATTTCTGGGTCGCCGTTTTACACATTTAATGGCCGAGTCGCGCGCGGCGCTGGGGAAATATCTGGGCACACATGGAGATAATCTTGTTTACACACAAAATGTAACCATTTCCCTCAACATCGTTGCGCGTTCGCTTGAATTAGGTCCGGGTGATGAAGTGCTTTCAACGGATCATGAATATGGAGCAATCGATCGCACATGGCGATTTCTCTCCAGAGAACGCGGATTTCGTTATATTAATCAGGGAATCTCAACGCCCATAAAATCGGAAGAGAGTTTTGTCGAGAATTTTTGGCAGGGAGTCAACTCTCGCACCCGCGTGATTGCGATTAGTCATATCACTTCTCCTACTGCCATTATCTTCCCGATCAAAGAGGTCATCCAACGTGCGCGGGCGGCAGGCATTATCACAGTCATCGACGGTGCCCATGTCCCTGGCCAAATACCGCTTCACCTCGATTCGCTAGGCGCGGATTTTTACGGAGGCAATCTTCATAAGTGGCTCTGCGCGCCAAAAGGCGCTGGCTTTCTTTATGCACGCCCTGAGATGCAGCATTTGGTCAAGCCGCTGGTTGTTTCATGGGGTTATGAATCGGAAACACCAAGTGGCTCAAAGTTTATCGATGAGCAGGAGTGGTGGGGGACACGTGACATCGCGGCATTTTTAGCGGTGCCTGCCGCGATCGAGTTTCTGGAAAAGCATTACTGGCATCAGGTACAAGAAGAGTGTCATACACTTGCTCGTGATGCTCAGAGTAGGATTTGTGAATTAACAGGCTTGTCCTCGCTTTATCCTCAAGCCGATGGACTTCGATCAATCTCAGGACAAGCCTGGTTCGGTCAAATGATCACCGCGCCACTGCCAGTGGATACCGATACCGTGGTTTTAAAAACGAGACTATACGATGAATATTGTATTGAAGTGCCATTAGTGGATTGGAATGGGAACAAACTCATCCGTGTATCCGTTCAAGGATACAACACCAGACGTGACATAGATAAACTGTGCCGCGCCTTGTCTGTGTTGTTGAATTGAAAGGATCGAAAATGAAAGTGTATTCACAGATTGTTTGCATGTGGCTCGTTCTTTTCCTAATTTCCTCATGTGCCCCGGTTGCTACTCCTGCAGACGAATCCGCCACAATGGAGCCTCAGTCAACATCAACTGCCGATACTACTGAAAAATATCATTCTCTTAATACGCGATCAGGAATCGAAGAAGTTGACATCGTCCTCGCCGCGGTTGAAAGCGGTGATCCGCAGAATTTGCGTGACTTGTTCGATTACTCGACCCTGCAGTGTATGACTGTGAATGCTCTGGGTGGGCCTCCACCTTGCCGCGAAGGCGAAGCCGAGGGGACACTCGTCGAGGTCTTGCCAACGCTGGGGCCTGAGGGCAGCTACATATACAAGGATGAGATTCGGAATTGGCCTGGTCTGGATGTCTCTCATCTGTATGCTATATATCAGGTTTCAGAAAGCTCATATTCAGATGAAAATTATCCAAAAGGAGATTACGGGGTGATCTTAATAGGTAAGGAGAATAGTCCGAACATCGTGCTGCAAATCAAAGATGGAGGGATTGTCAGGATGGATTTCCTGCTAGATGTTTCTCGAAGTGAGCTTATTGCAACCTTTGAGCGTCAGGCATCAGACGTAATCATTGCTCCACTGGAATGATTGCGTTCTAATCCAATCTCATACTTGACGCTCCTAGGTCCTCCCGCTATAATCTGCCAGCCTAATTATTGGAAATAACAGCACGAAAGGTATAAAGGAAAAGTCGAATGCCCCCACATCCAAAGCGCAAACACTCGAAGAGCCGCCGCAATATGCGCCGTGCCCACGATGCCTTGCAGCCACGCAACCTCACGGCCTGCTCGAACTGCGGTTCCATGCGCCTGCCGCACACGGTCTGCTCCAACTGCGGTTTTTATGAAGGCCGCGAAGTTGTCGAAATAAAGAAAGAAAAGAAAAAGGCTGAGTGAACCAGCGGGTCGTGACGAACACGACCCGTTTGTGTTTAGAATCGTGTAATTGTAGGGGTGGACAGCTGTCCACCCCTACAATATATTGGAGGCACATGAAGCTCAACTCACAAACCACAGCATTTGTATTTCCAGGGCAGGGTTCGCAGTTAGTTGGTATGGGCAAAGACCTTGCCGCGCAGTTTCCAATCGCACAAGAGACTTTTGACGAAGCAAATTCTATCCTGGGTTTTGAATTTTCTAAAATCATGTGGGATGGACCTGATATCGATCTGAATGAGACTGTAAATACGCAACCCGCGTTGTTCATCCATTCCATCGCTGCCTATCGGACTTTTACGAGTCTTTATCCAGCCTTCAAGCCTGTTGCAGTTGCAGGGCATTCGCTTGGCGAATTATCTGCTCTCACCGCCTCTGGCGCGCTATCTTTTTCTGATGGACTTAGACTGGTCCGCACGCGCGGCGAATTAATGAAGCGTGCGGGTGAACTCAACCCGGGTGGCATGGCTGCCGTCCTCGGTGTGGATATTCCTACGCTCGACAGGGTCTGTGCAGATGCAAGCACAGCCGATGAAATCGTTCAGGTTGCGAATGATAACTGTCCGGGGCAAGTCGTAATCTCAGGTCACAAGCCGGCCTTGGAAAGAGCTATCGCTGGCGCAAAATCCGCAGGCGCGAAGCGTGCCTTGCCATTGCCGATAAGCATTGCGGCACATTCCCCACTGATGAACTCGATCCAAAACGAGTGGAACGCGGCAGTGGATGCCTGCACAATAAGCGATCCAGGCGTGCCTGTAATCAGCAATGTGCATGCAAAAGCCATGATAGTCGCTGATGAATTGCGCGCGGATATCAAAGCTCAAATGCAATCGCGCGTGCGCTGGACCGAGTCTGTGCAGATGATGCTTGGAAGTGGGATCCAGACCTACGTCGAAGCAGGAAGCGGGGAGGTCCTATTGGGTCTGATCAAACGGATCGATTCATCCGTTGCCAGATTTCCATTGGGCAATCCGAATGATTTCCATGCGTTGAGCGAATAATCGGATATACTTTTATTATGGCCGACATCAGCGGGCGCGTTCGACGTGTGGTGGAAGAAATGATGGGCAACGAGGCTCTGCTGGAAATGCTGGAAACAGATGCCGCCAAAGAAATGCTCAATTGGGGGATCGAAATAGCAACCTCAATTGTGAAGAAAACGGATGACCAGGATGATATCGCTGCCAATTTGGCGGTCCTGCCGCGCCTTAAGGAATTACGGCAATCCATGCGTTCCATCGGAAATTGGGCGGCAGGCAAATATACCGACCCTGCCAGCCGTGTTGAACTGCGCGATAAACTGCTCGAAAGATTTCGGGCTATCTTTGGAGAACGAATGATTTTGCCAACGAAGGCAGAATTGGACGCTTTGTTGAATCAGGTGGATAATAAAAAAAATACGCCTTATCAATTGGTCGTGAAGTTGAAAGAACTGCTCGAAACAAAAGGTTAAGGAGAACCGATGCCGAAGAAACGTCGAAGTTCAAGGAGGGGTGGCTCAGCAACAATTTCCGGGCTGTTCATTCTTATTATCATTGCAATTTACTATTTCTTTACAGGAAATAATAATGGCACCTCTGGTCCGGGGACACAGACCGTCGTGCCGCCAACCATTACACCTGTTGCCAATATTCCTACAGCAATTAACGCCAGTGGAGCCTGGTGGGAGGTATATTTCGCTGACCCCCTCACTATCAATAACCCTGCAAATTGGCAGGGCTCAATCGAAGGGCGATTGATTGATAAGATCAATGCTGCGCAGAGCAGTATTCATATCGCCTCATTTGAGTTTGATCTGACGCCCGTTGCCGAAGCGTTGATCGCCGCGAAACAGCGCGGCGTGGATGTGCGCTGGGTAACCGATGACGAGCACGGCCTGGGTGCCGATGAGGAGCCCGGACACGGCCAATTTGCCATGCTGGAAAATGCCGGGATTGAGGTCCGTTCTGATTCGCGTTCTGCCCTGATGCATAACAAATTCTGGATCTTTGATAACCAACTCGTATGGACCGGTTCGACCAACATCACTGAAAATGGAATCTTCAAGCAGAATAACAATACCATCGTTATTCAGTCAGCCGCACTGTCAACCATCTATGAACGCGAGTTTCAGGAGATGTGGGACGGCCAGTTTGGTCCGACATCCCCGTCACAGCTGAATGATCAAACCACAATAGTTAATGGTTCACAAATCGTGGTTGTATTTACCTCAGAAGATCCCGCGTTGGAGCACGCGATTATTCCCATTGTTAAGTCTGCTACGAAAAGCATCCGTTTCCTGGCTTTTAGTTTTACCGATTTTCCCCTTGCAGATGCGATGAGTCAGCGTGCACAAAATGGCGTGGATGTGGCTGGGGTCTTCGAGCGGGTCGGGAGCGATACGGATGCCTCTGAACTTAAAACATTAGTTTGTAGAAATGTACCTGTCCGTCGCGATGGTAACCCAAGTTTCCTGCATCACAAGGTTATCGTTGTTGACGAACGAATTGTTATCACCGGCTCTCTGAACTTCTCTACCAATGCCGAGGAAAGTAATGATGAAAATGTGATCATTATTGATAATCCGGAAATCGCCAGATTATATATGCAGGAATTTGATCGGGTTTGGAAATTGGGCTCTGATCCTGAACTCGACACCTTTGCGTGCGGATAAAATCATTCCGCTGTTGAAACTGGTAGAATTAGTGCCACTTGTAGTTTGTTAGACGCTTTCAACGGTCTTTCGACTCGAAAGGATGTCCATTATGAACAGAAGACCAAGATCTGGTGGAAGAAAGGGTTCAACTTCATCGCAACAGCAAGTTCCAGGAATGGATTTGGGAATGCTGTTCAATTCAGCATCTCAGGCCTTGGCTGCCAATCAGTCATCACTTAATCAGGCTGATGTAGAAAATCAAAATCATGGGGACAATATGGTGCAGGTCTTCAACATGATCTCGCAAGTAATGGCAAATCAGCAGGGCGCCACTCCATCCAAACAGTTGCGCCAGGCCAGTCAGTATCTGGCGAAGAATGGTACAAGTGGTTCAGCACAGGTGTATTCCCAGGGGTTGGCACAGGCAGCCAAACAGTTCCGCGGGCAATCTTCTGTAACACCAGATAATGCTGCGATGCTTATTCAATCTCTCCTGGCAGGCGGTCAACAGGCCCCGCAGGGCGGCGCCGACTTACTGGGATCGCTGCTAGGAGGAGCTCAACAGTCCACGCAGGGAGCTGATCTATTAGGGACGCTTCTGAGTGGCGGGCAATCTGCTCCCCAAGCTAGTGGTCAACAGCAAAGTGGTCTTGATATGGGTGATCTCTTGAACGCGGGCATGAGTTTCATGAATGCGAAACAACAGGGACAGGACAACCTGCAGGCCGCTTTAACTGCTTTGATGTCCGCCGGACCGATGGCACAAAAACCGCACCGTCAACAGTCTGGTCAACTGGTGGCCAATGCCCTATTACAAGCACTGGCTTCGGGCATGGCAAATCGCAGGTAGTAAATCCACGGTAGAAATAACTAGATCGCTAAAATAAAATGATTAGACCTCCGAATTTCGGAGGTCTTGTATTTAACAGCTATAGATTTCGTTTTGGTCATTACGCGGGTTTGATATATGTATCGCCGTCGTAAACCATCGCGGCCCAGCCGTTTTCCAGTTTTGCCCAGGTGTCTTTTCCGTCCGTCCATGTGTCCAGGATTGTTACCTCATTACCGTTCACGAGACCTGCCACCACTTCTGAAGTCGTATTGTGATCTGCGCGAATACGTAAACTTCTGACAGTAACAATTCCTTTCTTTGGCGCAGCTGCTGCCTTGTCCATCGCAGCTTTTACTGCGTCTGCTCTCTCCTCAGAAGCTTTCGCGATAGCTGCCTTCTTTTCGGCAGTAGCCTTGTCTGCGGCGGCCTTATCCGCAGCCATTTTTGCTCGGGCTTCGGCTTCCTTCTTGGCTGCATCCGCCATAGACTTTGCCCGGGCGGCCTCAGCTTCCTTTTCATCACGGTCTGTCAACGCATCGATGGCCTTATCGAAAAGGCTCTTTTTTTCTTCAGTCATCTTATGCTCCTTTTTGATTCTAATCGGGTGCGGCGATTCAAATTATATGCTGGATTAGACTTATGTCAACCAGAGGTGATTCGGTATTCTAGTAAAAACGGGATGAGTCAACTCATCCCGTTTGGTTTATTGATCGTACCTATCTGTGTTTGACGTTTTGGCCGGAAATGCCTCGCTATCCAACACCCTCTGGAAAAACGATTGGGTTTCATCTAATACGATGCTGTTCAATATCGAAAGTTCTTTTCTGTAATTTCGCTTCTCCGGGTCAGTAGCCAGGAATCTATCTCGCTCTCCCTCAAGCCTTTGTTTGTTGACCATCATATTCCGCCACGCAGATCCCCATTGGAAGCTCTGTGATAGGCCGGTAATAATCGTGAGCATGGCAGCGATGATAGGTACCGCAAAATCAAGTGTGGTATCGAGCCATGGAATTGCTCCCACGTATGCTGTTGCAGCCAGAGAAGAGATGAGTGTAACGAGTGAGCCGAGAATGATGGTTAAGAATCGATAACTTTTATAGTTGAATTTATTTGATCTGCTTGCGTTCCGATAGTATCCAATTGCGCTTTCATAAGCCGCATGGACATATGCATCCTTGTCTTCAATTTTGCCGTCCAGTTTCAGTTCCATATTTTCAGCCATTATTCCTCCTGCCTGTTGAAAAAGTTGATTTTCTAATTATAGGCGGATTTTTGTTTTTTGAGGCAGTACACCTATATTTCAAATCCGAAGGCATTTCAGGGTGTTAACACATGAAATGCCATAATTTGCCGGTATCTATCCACGTTGGGTTGACAAGATCGAAAATATATACACAGCCGGAAAATGTAAGGGATTGGTTATAATTATCAGGCAAGGGCGATGCTTCAGGCGGTCCCCTCGGTATAACGCCTGAATGTACCAAAAAACTCACGTGTGCAGGGAACCGCCCTGCTCGCATGGAGAATCAAGGATAATGAATAACATCTTGGAAGTCAAAACCCCGGCAGAAACATTTGCGCAGGCGCGTAGGGCAGATTTCGACCTTTCCAATCAGGGAATTCGAGATGCACGGCTTACTTATTGGAATCTCTCAACCGAAGCGTTGTATGAAGAGGCTGTCTTTCGAGGAGAAGGAGTTACCTCTCGAGGAGGGGCGTTGGTTGCACATACAGGCAAGCATACAGCTCGCTCGGCGAGTGATAAATTCGTCGTAAAGCATGTCGATTCTGAGAATAACATCTGGTGGGGAGCCTATAACCGTCCGTTCGATGGTGATAAATTTGACGGATTATATGACCGTATGTCTGAGTACTTACAGGGAAAAGATGTTTTTGTTCAGGATGTCTATGCAGGTGCCGATGAAAACTACCGGCTGCCTGTACGATTTATTACCGAACAGGCGTGGCATAGCATGTTCATTCGAAATATGTTCATCCTGCCGCAGTCGATTGAAGAATACCAACGTTTCATCCCTGAATTTACGATTGTTGCTGTTCCGGGATTTCAGGCCAATCCATCCGTCGACGGTACGCGGAGTGAAACATTTATCATATTGAATTTTGAGAGACAACTCGCCATTATTGGGAACACAGCCTACGCCGGCGAAACGAAGAAAACTGTTTTCACGTTACTAAATTATCTGTTGCCGCTTAAGGGCGTACTTTCCATGCATTGTTCGGCGAATGTAAATCCGGATGACGAACATGATGTGGCCTTATTCTTTGGTCTAAGTGGGACAGGCAAAACGACTCTTTCTGCCGACCCGACCCGCCGTCTCATCGGGGATGATGAACATGGCTGGAGTGATGATGGCGTGTTCAACTTCGAAGGTGGGTGCTATGCCAAGGTAATTGGCTTGTCCGAATCTGCCGAGCCACAAATTTATGCGACGACGAAGATGTTTGGGACGATCCTCGAAAACGTTTCCTTTGACCCGGTCACGCGTCAAATCGATCTGGACGATGACTCGATCACCGAAAATACGCGCGCATCCTACCCTTTGGAATTTATCGCGAACGCTGTCCCCGAAAAGAAAGCCGGCCATCCTAAAAACATTATCCTGTTGACCTGTGATGCAAGCGGGGTCATGCCGCCGATCGCGCGGCTGAGCACAAATCAGGCTTTGTATCAGTTCATTTCTGGCTATACGGCCAAGGTAGGCGGCACGGAGGTGGGTCTGGGAAAAGAGCCAGCAATTACATTCTCAGCTTGTTTTGGTGCTCCCTTCATGGTGCATCACCCAGCCAGATACGCGGAACTGCTCAGGGAGAAGATCGAACGCTATGGTGTCAATTGCTGGCTGGTCAATACCGGCTGGGTGGGCGGTCCATTTGGTGTAGGCAAACGGATTTCTATAAAGTACACGCGCGCGTTGTTGAACGCGGTATTGACAGGAAAACTTGCGGACGTTGAATACGATAAAGATCGGGTATTTGGTTTTGAAGTCCCCCGAACCTGCCCGGATGTGCCCAGTGAGGTTTTAGAGCCCTGGTCTTCCTGGCCCAACCGTGAGGAATACGATAAGAAGTACAAGCAGTTGGCACAAAAGTTCATCGAGAATTTCGCCAAGTTTGAGAGTGAAACTTCACAGGAAGTGATCGACGCCGGACCGAAAGTGTGACAGATCAATTTGGGAATGTGAAATATATTCAAAGAAGTCAAAAGTGCGACTGCTCAAGCAGTCGCACTTTTCATCATTGCCTATTCGCTGGCCAGCACATGCCGCGCGATGACAATGCGTTGAATCTCACTTGTCCCTTCACCGATCGTCATTAAGCGCGCGTCGCGGTAGATTCTTTCAACGGGGTATTCACTGCTATAACCATACCCACCATGGATCTGGATCGCATTTCGACACACTCGTTCTGCCATTTCAGTAGCGAACATCTTAGCCATCGCAGCCTCTTTGTTATAGGGGCGTTTCAGTTCTTTATACCAGGCAGCTTTGTAAAGCATAGTGCGCGCAACCTCGATCTCTGTCGCGGCGTCTGCCAGCATCCATTGGATGGCTTGTTGTTCGGCGATTGGTTTCCCAAAGGCTTTGCGTTCTCTTGCGTAGTTTACGGCGTGTTCAAAGGCAGCCTGTGCAAGTCCGATTGAAATTGCACCGATCCCGATTCTCCCACCGTCGAGAGTAGAAAGGGTCTGTTGCAACCCCTTACCTTCTTCGCCGACCAGGTTATCCAATGGAACGCGAACCTCTTCATAAGTAACTGCATGAGTGGGGGAACCGTGTAGTCCCATTTTCTTTTCAGCAGGGCCAATTTTCAAGCCTGGCGTATCCGTGGGGACGAGGATTTGGCTCAATGAGCGGGAGCCGCCTTGGGGGTCCGTGCGAACGAGGGTGATGATATATTCCGCAATCGAGGCATTGGTGCACCACATCTTCGCACCATTAATTACCCATTCGTTTCCATCTTTCACTGCTTTTGTTACGACTCCGCCCTGTAAATCGGAACCAGCTCCGGGCTCCGTCAGCGCGAGGGCGGCAAGTTTGTTCTTTCCACTGGCGACCAGCGGAAGCCATTTCTTTTTGAGCTCTTGGTTTCCATAAAGGACAATTGGCGTTGTGCCAAGCCCGTTGTGTGCGGCGATGGAAAGTGCAGTTGAGCCGCACCCCCAGCCGAATTCTTCAATTGCAATCGCCGCGCTGACGGCATCTACACCTGCACCTCCATATTCTTCCGGGATGTTCAAACTCAACAATCCCAGCGGACCCATCTTACGAGTTGCAGTCCAGTTGAATTCGCCAGTTACATCCACTTCATGAGCTTTAGGCTGCACCTCATTAGCGACAAAATCATGGACGGTTTTTTGCCAGAGTTTTTGTTCATCGGTTAGATCAAAATTCATTCTTGATATTCCTCGTGTGAAAATAAGCTTTTCGCCATTGTGTCCTTCTTAACCGATTGTACCAAGTAAGGGACGAATTCGTTCTCAGTTACGAGGATGGCGGCTTGAGCATATTGATACGTTGAGATTATGCTAGAATATTGAAGGAGAAGCGGCACATCCTCAGCCTTTCCAAATATGCTCAGATGCTGAACGCAAAAGCTGTTACTCTGCTAAAGATCCGCCCAGACGAAGTGCGGATGGTCACGTTGATGGCTGCATTGTTCCTGTGCGTGCAGGCGGGCCAGGCAATTGGCGAGAATGCCGCTTTTGCCCTTTTCCTTGCTCGCGTGGATGTGGATCGCCTTCCTTATATGTATATGGGATTGGGGGGTGTTGTTTTTCTCGCCTCAATTGCTTATTCCGCCAGTTTGAGTCGTTTTCGAGATACCAGCGTGGTTGTAAATTTGATGGCAGGAGCTGCCATTTTGTTTGTGATTGAACGAGCAGCGATTGCATTGTTTGGTATCCCTGTTTATTCCGTTTTGTGGCTTACTACATTTGGAATGAGCGTCATCCTTGGAACATTACTGTGGACAGTAGCTGGAGAAGTCTGCGATGCACGGCAGGCGAAGCGCCTCTTTCCACTTTTTACGAGTATGGGGATCCTTGGAAGCGTTTTGGGAAATTTGTTTACCGGCATTTTTGCAAACCTTGCAGGAACAGCAAATCTTGTGGTGTTGTATGCAATTTTGATCGCGATTGGCTTTTTACTAACTCGCGCGATTACCAAATCATATTTCCGGCCCGAAACTTCCGGAAAAACCAAATTCAGTCTCATCAATGATATGCGCGCTGGTTATGAATTTGTCCGTGAATCACGTTTGTTCAGTCTGATTGCCTGGTCATCGATTTTATACTCTATACTGTTCTTCACGGTAGATTTTCCATTCAGCGAGATTGTCTCACTTCAATATTCAGGCGATGCGGCTGGTTTGGCAGGGTTTAAAGGACTATTTACCAGCATCATTACGGCAGTGACATTTCTTGTTTCACTTTTGCTGGCAAATCGTTTGTATACGCGGTTCGGGATTGTCAACAGCATATTGATCATGCCAATCACCTACGTTATCGGTTTCATCGTATTTTTTCTCAGTTTTACTTTCGGTGGTGCGATCATTGCCCGCTTCTCACAACTGGTGGTGCTCGGAGGAATCATGAGCACCGCGTGGAATGCCTTGTTCAATGTCGCGCCGCCCGAACGTCGGGGACAAATATTGGCGTTCAATAATGGAGTCCCTGCACAGGTCGGCGTTATTGTTTCAGGTTTATTGATCATCCTGAGTAATACAATTCTGGCGGATACGAAAGTGGTTTTGATTCTAGGGGCCGGTGCTGCACTGTTTACCCTGTATCTGACGATAAAAATGAGGCCTGCCTATGGCGAGGCGCTTCTCAACGCGTTGCGCGCAGGCCGGGTGGAAGTATTTAGCAACGAAGAGGATGCTTTCGCGGGCTATCAGAATGACCCGGCCGCGCTGCAGGAGATTCTCAAAGCGCTCCAGGATC
>DAINRK010000026.1:0-6031 GCA_036741855.1 Anaerolineales bacterium | reverse complement strand
ATCCCAAGGCTTATACTCGTCGTCTCGCGGCCGAGATGCTTGCAAAGATGGGTAGTATGCTGGCGGTTCCGGACCTGGTTGGGCGGTTATCTGATCGTGATGCAAGTGTACGCGCATCCGCGACTCGGGCATTGGCTGATCTTGGCGCGAAACATGTATTGCAGGAAATCATTCTTGGTTTGGATGATCCTGTCGATGCCGTCCGTGAACAGACTCTCGCTTCACTTCCTCGACTAGGAGTGAATCCTTCTCCCGAACTGATCAGAACTCTCGAAAGTTTGTTGGAAGCATCAAATCTTGATATCCGCGCCCGTGCTGCAGAAGTATTGCTCTTTCTTGGTGACAATAAACAGGCTGACTCATGTCTCTCTGCTTTATTGAAAGATGAGGATGTCTATAAACGCCGGCTAGCGATAGAAGCATTTGGACGTATTGCTGGAAATTACCCGGAAAAATTATTACCCAATTCTGGTCTCATTTTGGGTGCATTGAAAGATCCCGCTCCCATGGTTCGCCGGGACGCAGTAAGCGTTGTTGCTCTTCTGAAGACGGATAAGATCTCAGAATCCATTGTGAAATGTCTTTCTGACGAAGATGCAATAGTGCGAAAAAACGCGTCAGAATCGCTGAAGCAGATCTGGCCCGAGCCCAGAGCAGCAGTCGTGCAGATCCTGGAAGAAATGGATGGAGTCCGTCTCAATTCTGCTCTGGATTCAATTCCGTCGGATGATCCAGAAGTTCTAAGCCCACTGCGAAAATATATTCAGCGTGAAGTCTCCGATATTCGATATCTTCGTTCTCTTGCTGCTTCACTTCCATTGAAGGGACGCGCGGTGCGCTTGTTGAGCGATACTCTTAAGAACCGCGAATCTCTGGGTGAGGAGAGGCTGGTAAAAGCCATAGGTTTGTTTGGGAATCCCCGTGCGATGGAATTGGTCCGCAGAAGTTTGAACGCCGGTACCACGGGGACGCGGGCAGCGGCTTTGGAAGCGCTTGAAACTTTAGGCGATAAGAAAATAACACTTGAAGTACTGCCGATATTGGATCGTGGCGGTGTATTTCAGGCGGACCAGGACCAGGCCATGAACGCGGCAGAAGTAATTCGCACCCTGTTATCCAACGATGATTATTGGCTGCGAGCCCTTGCTGCGCGTTCTGTGTCTGATCTTGGATTAAGAGAATATTCTGATGAATTGCGCAAAATGAAATTTGACCCGGTTCCGTTGGTAAAACAGGCGGCAATTAATGCCCTTGACAGATTGGACGGTGATAAGACAATGGAAACACTAAAGACTCTCTCTACATTGGAACGCATTTTGCTTTTACGGGAAGTGCCTATGTTTTCAAAACTATCCCCGGAAGATCTTGAACAGATTGCTGAAATCGCACATGAACAACTTTACTCTACGCGTGCAGTAATTTGCAGAGATGGAGACCCTGGAACCACATTATTTATCATCGTGGATGGCAGGGTCGACGTGATCAAGGAAAAGGATAAAAAAGAAACCGTAATTGCCATGCGCAATGTGGGTGAATTTGTCGGTGAAATGGCAATCCTTGAATCTGCACCTCGTTCTGCAACGTTGCGAGCAAACACTCCTGTACGCGCGCTGGTGATTGAAGGAGATGCATTCAAGACAATTTTATTGGATCGGCCTGAAGTAGCAGTTTCTGTGTTACGGCACATGTCCACTCGGGTGCGGGAACTCAATGATAGAGTCAGTGGAGTAATTCGTAGCAACGAGACGGTCGTGTAAGATTATTTTCCAAAGGAGAAAACCATATGGCGAACAAAAAGAAAATCGAAGAGCGTGAAAAGGCATTACGGACAAAACAAACAGAGCGGACTATTCAACTTGTTGGCATAAGTGTTGTTGCACTTATCGCAGTAGCTTTAATTTTCATGTATATCTCCAACCGGGGTGAAACTGCTCCACCTGAAGCGACTCAAGAGACCGCTAGCTTGACTTATGATGCGTATCCCCCCATGACCATAGACACCAGCAAAGAGTACCTCGCGACAGTAAAGATGGCAAAAGGCGGTGAGTTTACCATTCAGCTTTTTCCTGATAAGGCTCCAAAGACTGTAAATAGCTTTGTCTTCCTTGCGCGACAGGGATATTTCGATGGATTGACCTTTCATCGCGTACTGGAAGGATTTATGGCTCAGGGCGGTGACCCTACGGGTACGGGTACGGGCGGTCCTGGCTACCAATTCGAAAATGAAAACAGCGATTTGACTTTTGATAAACCTGGTGTTGTTGCGATGGCAAATGCAGGTCCAGATACGAACGGTAGTCAATTCTTTATTACGTTTGGTCCGACGCCCCAACTCAATGGCGGGTATACCATTTTCGGACAGGTGATCGAAGGGATGGATGTTGTGAACGCTATAACGTTGCGAAACCCAGAGGAGAATCCATCTTTTCCTGGCGATGCAATGGAGAGTGTAACGATTACTGAACAATAAAGAAATAAAAAGTCCTCACGATAACTCGTGAGGACTTTTTCTATACGTCTCTATTATGGACCGGATAGACCCTACGCGTACATTCCCCAGTCCAAAGCAGATGGGTCTTCCATCATCGAGAAGTCCCACATATCCATGCCCATTTCGATGGTCACAGGCATGTCTAGTGCTTCGACAGCTTTTGCTTTCGTCATTTCGATCATGGCCGGACCGTAAGGGCAGAACGGAGTGGTCAGGATCATCTTTAGGCGTGCAATATCGTTTTCAATTGAGATGTCGCGTACTAATCCCAGCTGAATAATGTTCATCCCAATTTCAGGGTCAACTACTTCTGAAAGTTTTTCGCGCGCAATTTGTACTTTGTCAGGATGTGTGTCGTGAATTGTCCACTGGATCGGATTAACGGTTTCTTCAGTCATATTTCCTCACAATTAATTTAGATTTCGCCTTAATTCTTGATGCCAGTGTTGACTACATATGTGCAATGTGCGCCACCATCCAGAATACATTGCACCTTGCTGGCAGGCAAGGCAAGCATTTTTGAAATCAATGTTTGATCTACAGTACATACTTCGGGGTGAGCGATACCGATCTGATAATACGGGCAGGATATTTCATGGATTTGATATTCGCTGCCTTTTTTCTCCCATTCAACCGTGAAGCCTTCCTGCGCGAGCAGCTCTTTGACGAACTCAAGCCGCTCTTCCATGCTCAATCCCTGGATTTGACTCGAATATTCATTTGCCATATCTTCCGCGATCTGGCCGAATAACTTGCTCACCATCGGCGCTGGCATGGTCTCTTTCATCTGCGTCAGTAGACGTGTGGTAAGGCGAAGATATTTCGTGGGAAATTTCTCCATCCCATCTTCGGTGAGAGAGTATACGAGACGCGGGCGTCCTACACCGTGTCGCTCCTCATCTGCCATCACTAAGCCTTCCATCTGTAAATTGGTCAAATGATGCCGCACAGAAATGGGATTAATGCCCACAGCTTCAGCCAGGTCGTTTATTGTAATCTTGGGCCTGCGCAACAAGGTCTGCAGGATCTTATCTTTCGTGCTTTTCATGCGCGGGAGTATAACCGTCCCTAAAACTCCTGTCAATATATTAGATAAATATCATAAATATCCAACTGGCCGATTTTATCAGACAAGAATGCTCGGTACGTTCATTTCCCGGTAAAGCACGGTTGTTGGTACTCGCAAATCATGTGGGAGCCAAAAGACAGCCCCGATGTTAACATCGGGGCTGTTCGTTTCACTCTTCAGCCCTACCAAATCTATGGCACAGCAAATCTGAGCTGGGTATCTAGGTCGATGTTGTTATACCAGGGGAACCAGTAGCTTGTCCCTTTTAACGCATCAGGTAGGCCCATCATCTCAGAGAAACTGGTCCAGGCACTGCCATTGTTGTAGGCGATACGTATCGAAGCGATGATAGGTATTCCACCTGAACTGAACACCTGGACGGGACCATTGCTGAGGTTATAGCTTTTCCGGTCGCTGGCTCCGGGATTAAGGCATACGGCTGGTTGAGCTGCACCACCGATTTTAATGGTTACGCACGTATTGGCGGTGCCAACATTTGCGAAGCGGATCTGAGAGTTAAGATCGACGTTGTTGTACCAGGGGAACCAATACTTCGTACTCACCTGGCCGGCGGGCACTCCCATCATCTCAGAGAAACTAGTCCAGGCACTACCATTGTTATAAGCAACACGAATCGAGGCGATAATTGGCACGCCACCCGAACTAGATACTTCGACAGGACCGTTGCTGAGGTTATAACTCTTCCGGTCGCTTACTCTGGGATTAAGGCATACGGCCGGTTGAGCTGCGCCACCAATTTTAATGGTTACGCACGTATTGGCGGTGCCAACATTTGCGAAGCGGATTTGCGTATCGAGATCGATGTTGTTATACCAGGGGAACCAATATTTGGTGCTGACCTGACCAGCGGACAGTCCCATCACTTCAGAGAAACTGGTCCAGGCACTACCATTGTTATAGGCAACACGCATCGAGGCAATAATTGGCACGCCACCCGAACTGTATACCTCAACAGGACCGGCATTGAGACTATAGCTTTTGCGGGTACTTTCACATGGCCTCACGAGATAGTTTGCAACTGTCCCACCCACTTTCACGGTTACTGTTGTATTGGTATTGCCAACATTTGCGAATCGGATTTGCGTGTCAAGATCGATATTGTTGTACCAGGGGAACCAATATCGGGTACTTAACTGACTGGCGGGCACGCCCATCACTTCAGAGAAGCTGGTCCAGGCACTGCCATTGTTATAAGCGACGCGTTCTGAGGCGATAATTGGAACACCATTTGAACTCAGTACTTCCACGGGCCCTAAGTTCATGTCATGGCTGACCCTTGAACTTTGACCTGTAGTTAAGGTATGTTTACTCTGGAAGAAACAGCCAAGGTAAACATTTTGCCTATCTGGTACATAACTTTGCACCCAGGTCTTGAAATTTGACACCCTTGCGTAAACTTGTGAAGCAGTGCAATCTTGGCTGCCAAACGAGACGAGACCCGCCAAGTACCACTTATTTCCGATTTTTATGACGATTGGGCCGCCTGAGTCACCGAAACAGGCACCTTTGTTTACGGAACCGGCGCAAATCATGTTCCCTGTAATCCCTCCATAGATGTTATTGCAATTTGTGTTACTAACGATTGTAGTGTTAACTTCATAAAGCACATCTGCGAGCGGTCCAGTTCCTGATAAGTAGCCCCATCCAGTTACCCAGGCGTTGACTCCTACCAGATC
Organism: Anaerolineales bacterium; assembly: GCA_036741855.1. Classification (GTDB taxonomy): domain Bacteria; phylum Chloroflexota; class Anaerolineae; order Anaerolineales; family Villigracilaceae; genus Defluviilinea. The sequence continues at coordinate 774 of DAINRK010000026.1, read as the reverse complement.
GCCCATGGAAGACGAAGCAAGCGCGATCAGACGTGTACTTGTTTCACCGCTGCCGCCTATTGTTATTGGGCTCGCTAATTTCAGCAGAGCGATATCGGAATCACCACTTACTGAATTATAGTTTGGATGCATAATAATCTGGAGCAGGTCGCGTCGTTGAAAGCCAGCCGCGGGACTCACGACATCATAGACACCGGCCACTACGTCTATATCTGAGGGAACCGCACCCTCTACACAGTGTGATGCAGTTAATACCCACTGAGGCGCAATTAATGCTCCTCCACAGAATGCATTCAAAAAATTCGGTGCACTACCAGGAATCAGGGCGACTTGCCAGGGCCATTCGCCTAAATTGGCAGGTTGTCCGCCCACAATTTGGCCTGAGACATCGTCTGTCGGAGTTGGTGTCCAGGCTTCCTGTGCGCTGGCAGGCGGCAGACTCGCAATGCCTATAAGCGAAAATACGAATATTACAAGCAGGCTTACAAATAGGGTTTTACGGAATAGCCTTGCGTAAGACTTGAGCATGTGGCCTCCTTAGGTGCTCAAAAGTACAAATATCCACCTTGCATTTTAATCTTCATTTAATGATTCAAGTATAGTGATTAAGACTTGAAAACAAATAGTACTTTTGGGGGATAATTCGTTTTCTTCTAAAAATAGCTTCTCGCTCATATTTTACGAGGAGCTAAGAAATTCTACGGGACCCCAACTCTCAACTGGGTATCGAGGTCGAGGTTGTTGTACCAGGGGAAGTAATAGGAGGTGGTGAGC